>JAJDDR010000137.1 GCA_029260255.1 Phycisphaerae bacterium | reverse complement strand
CACCGGTTTCCAACCGGTGTACGCCGCGCCGCTCCGGCCGTTGTTCCATTTCACTGAGACACCACTGCCGGAAGCGCCGCCGGACGGACCCGAGGTGATCGAGCGCGCAGCAGTCATTCCCGACTTGACGTTGTTGGAGTCGCTCAGGCCGCTGGATCGTGTTCACCTGCCGCTCCTGCCCGGCCGAACGTTCGACGCGACCGTTCTCAACGCGACGCGTATCGGTCCCGGCCGTTTCACGCTCCGTGGGCGGATCGACGGACACGAGCACGCCGTGTTCGCGGTTTCCGTCGTTCATGACGCGGTGGCCATGGTGGTACGCGTTCCTCGGGAGAACCTCCACATCGAGATTCGACCCATGGCCAGCCCGATTCATCTCGCGAAACGCATCGACGACACCAACCTCAAACCTTGCGGGGACGGGCATGCCATGCCGCAAGACCCCACATTGGATTCGACGGACGGCGGCGGACCGGCGCTGCCCGCGGGACCGGCGCCCGAGCGCGGGGGTGCAACGTGCATGCCGGAGACCGATTCGGTGTGGGACATGGTCGTTCTCTACACCGACGACGTTCGCGCGGCGAACGGCGGAACCAACGCGGTCCAGGCCGGCATCCAACTGTTCGTCGAAGAAGCCAACATGACGTATGAGAACAGCGGCATCATTGCGCGCATGCGGCTGGTCTATCAGGGGGAAGTGACCTACGCCGAAAGCGGCAGCCTACACACGGACCTGGATCGTCTGACAGAAGGCACGAACGGCCTCAGCGTCGCGCACACACTGCGCAACCAGTATTGGGCAGACTCCGTCATGCTGGTGTTGAGCCCGTCCGACGCGTGTGGGCTGGCGTGGTGCTGCCCCGGCAGTGCGTCGGGTACATACGCTACCACCGTGTTCACCTGCTGGGGAAGTACGTTCATTCACGAGTTCGGACACAACCTCGGCTGTGCACACAACGACGAGAACGTCGATTGCAGCGGCTGCACGGGGTACTCCCGGGGTTGGCATTTCTACGGCGACGACGGCGTCGAATACGGCACGATCATGTCCTACATCGGTGCCAACTTCTGGCACTTCTCCACTCCCGACATCACCTTCCAAGGCCAGCCGATCGGAACGGGGGATCACAACAACGTCTTGACAATCAACGGTCGCCGGTCAACATACGAGGCCTTCCGCCAGACGCGTTTCGATGTCTGGGTGGACTTCTCCCACTTCGGTCCGCCGCCGCCGTACGGGTCGTTCGACAACCCCTTCCGTCGCGTTGACGACGCCCAGGACTACGTCATCGCAGAGCCGGCCGCGTCCGAGTTGGCGGTGATGCACATCAAGGCCGGAGCGACCGCAACGCCCGTGACACTCAGCAAGCCGATGGTTGTCCGCGCCTGTGGTGGCCAGGTTCGAATCGGAGCGGATCCATGACGTAACGGGAACGATGAGCACTGGTGGGGCGCGCCGCGTCGGGCGGCTTGATTCCCAACGCGATTCTACGGCGTTTCGTTGGTCTCATCTCGGTACATGGCGGCTTGATCGGGCTTGCCCCACGCTTCGTACAGCTTGACCAGTTGCTCCGCGGTCATTCGCGTGTAGGGATGGGCGTCGCCGACGGCCGCTTTGAGTTCATTGTAACACGCAAGAAGCTGCACCTCGGCATCGGGAAAGCGTTCCGCGTCCTGGAGGCTACGCCCGTAGCCGCCACGGAACATCGCAGTCAGGTAATGCCCGGACGGCAGGGCGGTTTCCGCCGTTTTGATGAGGTCGCGGTAGATCGCGATGGCTTCCTCTACTGCGCCGCGAGTGCGCAGGAGTCCGGCGAGGTTTGAGGTCGTGATGAGCGTATCCATGTGCTCGTGTCCGTGAATGCGGCGGAATCCTTCGACGACCTTTCGGTACAGGAGTTCGGCGTCGGCGAGTTTGCCCTGGCTCTTGAGGGTGACGGCGAGATCGTTCATGGAGATGAAGAGGTCGAGGTGGTTTTCGGGAAGTACGCGCTGTTGGTTGGCAAGTACCTCACGAAGGAGCTTCTCGGCGCCGGCGTAGTTGCCCTGGCGCGCGAATACCTTGGAGAGGTTGTCCATGGATACGAGCGTGTCCGGATGCTCTTGCCCGAGGACGCTTGTGCGTTGCGCGACCGCCTCTTGAAGCAGCCGCTCGGCATCGGGCAGCTTCCCCATGTCGCCGTACAGGTTGCCGAGATTATGCACAGCGTGCAGGGTGTCGGGGTGTGTGGTTCCGAGAATGCGCCGCCGCGAATCGAGTGCCCCCGTGAACAGTCGCTCCGCTTCGTCGAGGTTGCCCTGGTCTTGCCGCAGGATGGCGAGGCTGTTGAGTGCGACAAGCGTCCGTGGGTGCTCCTCGCCGTATTGTCCGCGGAATGCACCCAATGCGGTGAGCAGGTGCGTCTCGGCTCGGTCGTATAGACCGAGGCTCAGATAAGTCTGCCCGATGGTGTGCTCCAACGCGCCGCGGACCTTTGGGCGATCAGCAAACTCCGTGCTGACGCGGTGTGAGGCGTTGTCCAGAAGTTCTCGCAGAAGACTGACGTCGTGACCGCCGGACTCTCGCGGGTCGACCGAGGCCAGCATGTCGGTGAGGAACCCGCTGATCTGCTCCGCGACGGCGCGCTGCTCGGTTTCGGCGAGGCGGGCGGATTGCGTCTGGAAGTAGAGTGATGTGCTTACAGCGAATCCGGCCATGGAAACCACGAGCACGCACATCGCCGCAGCGAACGGGATCGTGTGCCGGGCGATCAGTTTGCGTAGCTGGTACGCCGCGCTCGGTGGGCGCGCCATGATCGGCTGGTGGTTGAGGAATCGCTGGACGTCATCAGCCAGGGCGGCCGCGCTCTGATACCGTCGTGCCGGTTCCTTGGTGATCGCCTTGAGAATGATGGTCTCGACGTCGCCGGACAACGCGCGATCGAGTGCGCTGGGTTTGGGCGCGGCTTGCTCTTGAATGATGCGCACCGCATCGGCCATCGTCCGATGTTTCAGGTCGTGTGGCATTTCTCCCGTGAGCAACTCGTAAAGGATGACTCCGAGGGAATAGACGTCGCTTCGGATGTCGATGTTCGCTGGATTGCCGGCGGCCTGTTCGGGGCTCATGTACGCCAGCGTACCCTTGATCTTTGCCGTGTCGGTCGTGATGGTCGTTGCGGCGACGTCGTTGTCGGTGATGCGCGCCAGACCGAAGTCCAGAATCTTCACGTCGCTCTGCCCGGAGGACGTACTGCCCGATCGTCCGCCACTGGACTCCTCGGTAATCAGGATGTTCGAGGGTTTGAGATCGCGGTGGATCACGCCGCGCTGATGCGCGTAGTTGATCGCCTCGCACAGCCTCACGAAGACGCACAATCGCTCGTCGAGCGACAACGGTTTGCGAGGTGGGCGGACGTTGACGCCCCGGGCGTGCTGTGTGAGCGTGACGCCGCGTATGAGTTCCATGGCGAAGAAATGCTGGCCGTCCTCGGTACGCCCGGCCTCATAGATCGCGGCGATGTTCGCGTGCTTCAATCTGGCGAGCGTTTGGATTTCGCGTTGGAAGAGTTTGATGCGATGATCGTCGACGAAGTGCCCGCCGCGCACGACTTTCAGTGCCACACGCCGTTGGGGGTGTTCCTGTTGTGCCTCATAGACGACGCCCATGCCTCCGCGCCCGAGTTCGCCGATGATCTGATAGTTGGCGATGTGTGAGGGCGTCGATAGCCCGCTTGCTCCGTCGGTCGGTGCCACGCCGCGCAGCATCTCTCCGACACCGGGCCCCGCACCGTTCTCAGTGTCCAGCAGACGGTCAAACTCTGCCGACTTGCCGCGCCAAAGAGCCTCCAGCGCGGCATCCACCTTCTCCGGTAGCTCGGGCGACGGTTCTTCGCTACGCTTCATCGCTCGACGCACCTCTGATTTCACTGGAACCCGTCACGTAGCGGCGTAGAGCCTTGACCGCGCGAATCAGCAGCATGGACGCGGCCGGGCGTGATATGCCGAGGCGTGCGGCGATCTCGGATGTTCTCAGTTGATCGAAGAACGCCAGCGTGATCACTTCCCGATGTTCCGCCTTCAATTGGCCAAGTTCAAGCATGACGACGCGAAGTCGATCCGCCCGGTCGACGGCGCTCAGGGGCGTCGTTCCGCCGCTGGAGAGAAGCTGCCACAGCGGACCCGCGCCCGCAATGCCGCCCACGGTCGAGTCGAGCGAGCGTACGTTCGCCCGTGCTCCGTCCGCAGCACCGTGGGTTCGCAGGTAATCCGCCACTTTGTTCGCGACGATCCGCGATACGTACGACTTCAGCCCGGTAAGGGTCCGGTTCTCCAAGCGGTTGAGACCGGACGTCACGCCGACCGACACCTGCTGAGCGATGTCCTCCGCGGCGTGGAACTGAGCGGGCGTCGGGCTCAGTCTGGCTGCTACCATCAGGCGAATCTGCGGCTGTATCGCACCCAGTACGCGCGCCGTATCCTCTCGCGACCCCGACGCTGCCGCCTGCACGCCTGCATCCGTGATTTCAGTCGCTCCGAACATGCGATCATCGATTATATCGCATTCCGCAGTGGGTGGTACAGCCGGGCGACGTTACGGTCGACTCGATCAGGTTGTCCGTCAATCTCCCAAGTCGCTCCTCGTCGTGTCGCGCAACGCCGGATGCCGCGATTTTCACCTGGACCGTTATCGGCCGAGCGGCGTCGCGAGAATCGGTAGCGTGTCGCGTTCCTGCTCGATCTTGGAGAGTTCGATTTCCTCGGCGAGAATCGGCGGGGCGATGATCGACGTCGGCGGTGTGGAACCCGCGAAACCGATGCCCACATAGTTGTACACGGTTGGCGTATCGCCGCTCGCGATGATGCGTTTGAGATCGCTCAGCTTGACGGCGCCGAACTCCACTCCGCGGACGAGTTCCTCGCGTCCGTCCTCAACGTACACCTTGTACGCATAGACCGGATCGCCGATGCTCGGCTGGCCCCCGCCGCGCTGCGCCCGCATGAACATCGCCATGATGTCCGACTCGCTGGAACCCATGCCCGCGGCGCGGACCGAGCGAATACGCAAAGCGTAGTCTAGCCCTTCCTCCCGAGCGGACTCGATGAGTTGTGCCTTCAGCTCTTGCTCTGAAACACCATCTTCATCCTCGATGAACAAACAGCCGATCGCGGCTTCCGGCGTGCCCCCGCCGGCTGCGCGCCGCGCATGACCGTTTGAACCGGAGAGTTTCTTGCTCGGCACGCGCGACATGGCCATGCCTTTGAGTTTACCATCGACGACGATGTCGACGCGCTCGGCCTGTACGCCTTCGTCGTCGTGTTTGTAATGCCCAAGCAGAAACGTATCGCCGACGCGGCGAATGGTCGGATCATCATAGATGCGGAAGGACTTCGGAAGGACTCGCTGACCGAGTTTCTTCTCCAGGGTGCCCTTGCCGGTCATCTGTCTGCGCTGCGTGCCGACGGGATCCACGCGGGCGGCCACGCCGTCGGCGAGCAGAGTGCGGAACACCTTGGCCGACGCATTGCTGTCGAAGAGGACCGGCCCGGTGTAGCGATCGAGGACCGGCGCGTCGGCGACGGCGGCGAGGTTCTTGATCAACCCGTCCACGTCGGTGAGTGTCTCATCGAGCGTCGGCAAATCCTGCGGCGTCGGGCCGTAATAGCTCAGACCGTCACTGATCCGGCTGCCGTCATCAGCTTGCAGTTCCGCGGTGATAATCAGCAACGCGCCCGCGTCGCCGGTACGGAGCCGCGTCCCTTCGGTATTGACGATGTAGCTATTGCCGGCGGCCGCGATCAGTTGGGCCTTGGATTTCTGTATTCGCTTGTGTTGGTTGAATCGCGCCGTGATCTTCTTCAGACGCGTTTCCCAGGCGGTCTGATCGAGATCCAACTCGGCCGTCGGCTCGACGAGTTCCACGATTGATGCCGCCGAGAAGTCCTGGGGTCGATCCTCGATGTTCTTGTCCTTCATGTAGGCGCGCTTCTTGGTGAGCGTTTCCACGGCGCTCTTGTAGTCCTGGTCGGTCGCCCACCAGATCGCCTGCCGGATGGCAGCGTAGTCGTCATCCAATGGAAGGCTCGCCTGACCGCCGCCGCCGCGCCCGCCGAAGAAGAACCCGAATCCGCCGTCGCCGCTGAAGTTGGTATTGTCCAGGGACTGATCGCCCGCGCGGACCTTGCTGTAGAAATCGCGCGAACGACGCCGTGAGGACTCGGTAATGTCACCAAACTCGGCCGCGATCTGGTATGTGACCTCGTCATCCACGGTGTATTGGATGAAGTAGGGTTTGTCGAGGTCCTCCATCTGAAGGCTCACCGAGCGCTTGATCTCATCGACCATCGCCCGCATGACTTCCTTGCTGTCGGGCAGCACGTCCTTTGCCGAGACGGATGCCGCAACCGAGAGAACCACCACTGCCAAGATCGAATATCGAATATCATGTCTTGTCGTCATGGTATTTGCTCCTTCAAAGATCGATACAAGTGTGCTTCGTCGTGAATCCCGGTCCGTCTAATCCGTCTTCATCGCGATCGGTGGCGAGAGGATGGGCGGCTTGTCCTGTTCACGACGTCGTTTTTCGACTTCGATCTCCGACACGAGAATGCTCGGCGAAACACCGGATACCGGAACCGAGCCCGACTCGGCGCCGCACGTGCCGTTGAAGACTCCCGGATCGTCGCCGGTGTAGATGATCTTGGAGAAAGAGGTCAGGGGCGTTCCAACGATGTCCACCCCGCGGATGAGTTCGTCCGGACGACCGTCGGCGTAGACCCGGTACACGACGACGGGCAGCACTTTGAAGGTCTGCGCGCCCGAGCGACGCGTCCCCGTGAAACCACCGGTGATATCGTCGAACATCAGTCCGTACGGCTTGTCCTGCTTTCTGCACTCCTCGATCAACATGCCACGCAGCGATTCGAAGCTGGTCGTTTTTGTGGACGAGACGATGGTGTTGGCCATCCGACTGACGACGTTGGCTCCCGGCGACCGCCGGCCGTGCCCGTTGGACTTGTCGAAATCCTGAACGGGCGAGCGTGACATGAGAAACGTCTTGAGCACCCCGTTCTCCACCAGGGTCACGTCGCGTGCCGGCGCGCCCTCGTCGTCGAATCTGTAGTAGCCGCGGAGATCGACGTCGCCCCACTTCGCCCTCGTCGGATCGTCATGGACGCTGATGAACTCGGGCAGAATCTCCTCGCCGACTTTCTTGGTGAAGGTCTGTCCCTCCTCCACGTCTTTCTGACGATGGCCTTCGATGCGATGTCCGAAGATCTCGTGAAAGAAGACCGCGGCCGCTCGGTTCATGAGTATGGCCGGACCGCTGTAGGGCTCGACCAGCGGAGCTTCACGCAGCGCCAGAACCTGATCGATGGCTTTTTGGAACTCCTTGGTGAGTTCCTTCTCGCTCGGCAGGCCCGCTTCCGTGGCGGCACTGAACGTGCGGAACTGCGACAACTCCATGCCGTCCTCGGCTTTCGTGCTTGCCCGCACGAAGATGCGAAGGTACTTCTGCCCGTGTTGCAGCTTGCTGCCTTCGTTGTTGACAAAGTAGGTGTTTTCCGCGCTCGCGGAGAATGAAACGCTCGAGTTGTAAACCAGCGGAAACCTCTTGGCGATGATCGAGACCCTGCGTAGGCGACTCGCCCAGGCGTCGCGATCCAGATCAAGCTTCACCGCGAGGCCGTTGAACGTGCTCGGCTCCTCCCTGGTGAAGTCGTTCGACTTATCCTCCTCCTCGACCATGGTCTTGAGGTTTGTTTGAACGCGCTGGAACTTCTTGGCCGCGGACTTGAACTTCCGATCCGTCGCTAGCCATACCGCCTGCTTCAGGGCGGTCGGGTCGCCCGATAGCGTGATCGGTGTCGCCCGCCGTCCCATGAAATCCGACGGATCGAATCCCATGAACCCCCCGCGGATCTTGTGCGTACTGTCCAGCTTGTAGTCGCCGACACGCACGTCGACGTCCAGGAGGCGGTTGCGGCTTGCGTGATCCTGAGTCAACGCGCCCAGTTCCGCGCCGACGGACACCGACTCCCGGTCCGTGATCGTGTAGGCCATGAAGTATGGTTTCGTCCCGTCGGGCAAAGCGATGCGCTCCATGGAGTAGTCCATCTCCTCACTCAGTACCCGAATGAGCGTGTTGTCTGGGGCGGACGTTTCCGCGGACAGGCCGACAAGCGGCACTGACAACAGCACGATCCACGCGATGACTGTTCTGCGTACCATGGTGGTTCCTTTCGATCAGTTTCGTCCGAAGTCTATGACGCGCTGCGAGACTCGCCGAATCCAACGCTGACTTATACCGGAGTCCCGCCGCAGCCACAAACGTGCGCCCGGCACGGGGCGGTTCGTCGAGGCATCCCCTGTCGGGTGGCATTGGCGTGGGTGAATGTGGTGCCTGACGCAGACGGTGTCCCTCATCGTTGTCATTCCGAGTGCAGCGAGGAATCCAGATGGAAGGACATCCCGGCTATATTCCTCGCTGCCCTCGGAATGACTGGAGCGGTTGACGACGTGCGGATGCGACCGCCGCGCGACGCCGGCGACAGGAGCTGTCAGACTTGTGCGGACGTACCCTGCACGCGCGGTCAGCTGCCGCCGGCGACCTGAGACGTTTCTCCATTGGCCGGGTCGACCTGGACCGCGATGGTGAAGCTACCGGCCTGAAGCGTAATCGTGGCCTGCGTGGTCTGATCCGTCTGGCCGTACGCGCCGAATCCCAATTGGTTGTCACCACCCAGCGAGTAACTCTGGATCGATACACCCGTCGTTTCGGCCGCCCGGCCGCTGCCAAACGTCGTCACGTAGGGTTGGTTGTCGCTCGGGTTCGTCATGGGCGTCGCCGGAGTCGAACTCCTGGCCAGCGTGTACGCGCCGGCCGCTTGGTCGAAAACGACGACGCACGGGTCACTCGCGTGTGTAATGGAATCCACCTGGGCAAACGCCAGATCGGCCGCGAGCAGACGGGCCGCAGCCTGGACGCGGGTGCCGTCGGTTTCCGCCAGCAGGGGTATCGCGAGCGTCGCCGCTATCGCCATCAAGATAATGACGATCAGCAGTTCCACCAGCGTCATGGCCCGTGCACTGAAGTGCTGGTGATGTGCGTGTTCAGATTGCAGCCTGTCCATGCGCGCAGCTCACGTTGGATTGCTCGTTCGGTGCGCATCGTGCGCCCGTACGGTGTTATCGGCAACCGAGCGGGGCGGGGAAGCGCAAATCGCCGGCACTGTGCCTCGCCGCGCGTGTGCCCGATAAGGTCAGCGCTCCGCCCGAGTAATGCGGTATTCAACGCGCACGTCGATCGGACCGACCACTTATAACGGCGCCTCTCCGCCGCGCTGGCGTCGGAATGTTATGTTGTGATTGTGTTTAGGAAGATGCCGGGAGTTCGCCCGGACAAAGGGGGCGGCGTTTGCCGCGGACAATGCGTAATCGGATACGACATCGAGGCTTGACGCTCGTGGAGTCCCTGATCGCCTCGGCGATTCTCGCGGTGACGGTCGTCGCAGTGACGCAAGCTGTGTTCGCCGGCCAGATGCAGACGGCCGACGCGCTGCACCGTGCGCGAGCCATGGAGCTGGCCGAGGCCCTGACGGATGAAGTACTGCGCCTTCCCTACACGGACCCGGATGCGTCAGGCGGTGAGGTCGGACGTGCCAACTTCGACAATCTCGAAGACTTCAACGGGTTCAGCGAGGCGGCCGGCGCGCTGGCCGACGCCGGCGGTACGGCGTACGGCTCGGCACTCCAGGGATTCTCACGCTCGGTGGCGGTGGTTTCCGCCAACGGGGGAAGCGGCATCACCGTGACCGGCTTGGGCAGCGCTCTGCCGGGTCTCACGGTGACGGTGACGGTTCAGGACGCAGCGGGGGCATCATGGGTACTGACCAGATTCAGATCGCAGCCGTGAGGCGTCCACTGCGGGCGTTCACGATGGTCGAGCTGCTGTTGGCGATTGCCATCACCGGGATGGTGTCCGTCGCGGTGGCGACGATGCTGGTTGCGGTTGCCTATGGCACATCTTCCGACCTTGATCTGCGAAGTGTCGTGGTTACGGGGAAGGTTGTGAACGGTCGCGTCGATTCGGCGATTCGCGCCTCGCGCGCCATCCTCGAGATCGGTACCGACTACCTCGTCCTGTGGACCGGCGACACCAACCCGAACGGCGCGAGCGACGCGCCCGATCTCGCCGAACTCCGGCTGATCGAGCGGGACAACGGTACGAACGAATTGCGATCGTACGCGTTCTCCGAGAGTTGGTCGCAAGCGCAAATCGACGCGGCCAATGCGTCTTATGCGTTGGCGGGGAACGCCGCCGGGTTCTTTCAGACCGCGACGGCGGCGGCGAAGACGGCGGGTTCGTTTCAGCCGACGAAGTGGGCCTCGGGCGTGACTGCGGCTCAGTTTTCGGTCGATGGGGCTGATCCCGTGACGAACAGATTGGTGAGCTACCAACTTACGTTGGGTGTAGGTGACCTGTCGGAGGTTGTTGTGGGTGCTACGTCGATCAGGTACGGCGCGGTCAACCCCAGTTGAGAGGAGAGTCATGTTAAGAAGGGAATTTCAAATAACGAGCAGCCGGTCAACGAGAGTGCCTCCGATTCTCCGGATGTCGGGTATTCGTCGATCGCGCCCGCGCGGTGTTGCCTTGTTGCTGGTGTTGATCGCCGTGGCCATCGCGGTCACGCTGTCTCTGTCGTTCCTCAGTTCGCAGAGCACGTCCAGCGGCATTGCGCGCAACGTCCAAAACCATGCGCAGGCGCGGCATGTGGCCGAGTCGGGTCTGGAGTTGGCCGTTGCCTATGTCCGAGCAAACTCCGATTGGCGTACGGCGCGATCGCACGGAACCTGGGTGACGGACGAGTCCTTTCAGGGCGGTACTTTCTCGATCGTCGGGGAGGATGGTCAGGACGCGGACGGCGACGGAGTTATCTCGGCACCTTCGGAAGGAGACGCCGATCTTGGTGACGACGCGACCGATTCGCTGACCATCACGGTCACCGGGAAATTGAACGGCGCCAG
>JAJDDR010000136.1 GCA_029260255.1 Phycisphaerae bacterium | reverse complement strand
CTCGTGCCCGTACAGCGGCATGCCGGCTTCCAGGCGCAGCGAGTCGCGCGCCCCGAGCCCGCCCGGCCGGCACTCGCCGTCCGCCTCGCACTCGGAACCGAATAGCATGGGCAGCAGGAGATCCACCGCTCGCGCGGGGATGGTGGCCTCGACGCCGTCCTCGCCGGTGTAGCCGCTGCGCGCGATCGAGTACTTGAATCCCATGAACTCGCCGTCGACGAACCAGTACCGCTTCAGCGGCGTGACGGCGACCGCGAACGTGCGCTCCACGAATGCGACGGCGGCCGGTCCTTGAATCGCCAGCATGGCGGTGTCGAGCGACTCGTCGATGAGTTCGACATCGCGACCGGTCGTGTGAGTGTTCAGCCAGTCGACGATGGCCGCGCGATTGGACGCGTTGCAGACCATGAGCCAGTGGTCGGCGTGGCGGCCAACGATCACGTCGTCGATGATGCCGCCTTGCTCGTTGCACACGTGGGTGTATTTGGATTGGCCGACCTGGGTGTCGGCGAGATCGCGGGTGCAAAGCTCCTGCATGAGCGACGCGGCGTCGTCACCTTCGACGCGCAGGCGGCCCATGTGAGACACGTCGAAGACCGAGATCGCGGTCCGCGTGTGGACGTGCTCGTCGACGATGCCGCGGTAGTAGACGGGCATGCTCCAGCCGGCGAATTCGACCATCTTGGCGCCGCGGGCGACGTGGAAGTCATTCAATGGAGACAAATGCACGCTTGCGTTACTCCCGGCGTCCGTTGCAGACCGATTCGCCCCTGGTAAGCTAGGCTTGCCCTTCATGGGTGTCAACCACCGCCGGTCGCCCTGTAACAACGCACGTGCATCCCAAGAAGTGTGGTAGCTCGTGTCGCCAGTAGTGCACGACGATCATATCCACGCGTCATCAACCGCTCCAGTCATTCCGAGCGCATCGAGGAATCTGGCTCGAAGGACATTCCGGCTAGATTCCTCGATGCGCTCGGAATGACAACGATGAGAGTCTCCGTCCGCAGCAAGCCACACATTCACCGACCCCGATGCCACCCGGAACGGGATGCACACCAACATCGCGCCGCGTTCGCCGGATCTCGCCGATCAGGTAAGATCGTTTATCGGAACCGTCGCGCCGCACGAGCCGGTCACGGACATCGAGCCGGCGGCGGCGTTCAGTGTTGAGGATGAGGTTTACGCGGTGTGTCGCGCAAACATCGCGCGTGAGTCGGTGTACGTCATGGGGCTTGCCTGCCCAGCAGGCATTTACCGGGACACGCATCTCCCGCCGCACGTCGTGTTTCGGCGTCATATAGGCCAACTGATCCGGCTCGAATCCGACAACGCGCACCATGCGTAGCGCAAGAATCGCATGCGCCGCGGCGCAGTCGAGCCGATTATCGGGATCGTCCGCGCGCTACCCATGTTGCCGGATGGGATGCGTCCGATCGTTGCGAGCGCATTGCAAGTCGACTCAAGATAGATCCGACACCGCGCCGATAGATGCCCTGCCTGACGGTAAGTAACTCGAACGCTTACGGGGGAGAGCCGCTTCACCGAGTCAGGGCCACGAAAAAATCAAACCGTTTCTTCCGCCCGGCGGAGTCCAGGCAACATCGCAGGTTCAATCGCAGAGGACCGCGCTCGCATCAGGCTGGATGCCTGAACGAGTGACGCAGGTTTGACGGTTCGCTGCCCGAGGAGTTGGTCTATGCGCTCGCGCCTGTTCGATCAGTACATGGATCCCCTGTTGGACGGAAACAGGGCTGTCTGCCGCAATATCATCCAAGACGAGATCGCCGCGAACACCCCGGGGCGAAAGCTCTATGAAGACATTCTCTGGCCCGCGATGGAGAAAGTCGAGAAACTCTACCGCAAGGACGAGATCAACATCGTCACCGAGCACATGGCCACGCGCATCAACCGTGCGCTGGCCAATCAGGTTCAGCAGGCTCTGAAACGAAGCGGTTCGAACGGCAAGCGGATTCTCATCATGTGCGCCGAGGGCGAGTCCGAGGAGTTGGGTGCACAGATGTGCGCGGACCTTTTCGAGGCCGACGGGTGGGACGTCTTCTTCGTCGGCGGTGGCGTGCCCAACGATGAGGTGCTGAGCCTGTGTGGGCAATTGCGTCCCGAGATTCTTCTGGTTTTCGGAACGCAGCCGCACGGCGTGCCGGACATTCGCGCCCTCGTCGACCTCATTCGCGACGTCGGATGCAACCCGACGATGAACATCATGGTCTCGGGCGGTATCTACAACAGAGCGGACAGTCTGTGGAAGGAGATCAGCGCCGACCTGTTCGCGCCGACCGCACAGAAAGCGATCAAGATCGCCAACGGCGCCGAGCCCCGCGTGCCCGAGATCAGGACCCCCGGTGCGCCCAAGAAACGCCGCCGTCGCAGGTCGCCGGTGCTCGCGGCCGCGCAGGCGTAACCCGAAACCACTGAAGTGACCGACGGCAGCTTCCACTGCCATCAACTACGGGGCGGGCGTGTTGCCCGCCCTGGCCCATTATTGCGCACGGCAGACGCCGTTGCCCTACTGTGTGGGGACGATCTTGTGGACTTCGCCGGTGCTGCCACTTGGACCGGCGCGCCCTGAAGTCAGCACGTACAACTCGCCGTCGCGATCTCGGCCCAACGCCAGAACGAATCGCCCGATGCGCCCGCCGGCCGTGCCCGCGACGGCGAGTTCGCGAAGCGTCCACGTTCCATCGGCGTCTTCTTCGGCGGCCAGCAGCGAGCCGTTGCCCGACAGAAAGCCGGTGCTCCAGTCGCCGAATACGTACCGCCCCCTCAGGGCCGGCACGGAATCGCCGCGATAGACGAATCCACCTATCACGCTGATGCCGGCTGGCCGGTTCTGCGTGCTCGTGTGCGCGTACTCGATGATGGGTTCGATGAGCGCCTCGCCGGAGGCGGTGTCCCGAGTGCAATCCCCCGACGGCGCGCCGGTGTTTCCGCCGTTGAAGCAGTGTGCGCCCTCTCTGCGATTCCAGCCGTAGTTGCCACCCGACTGAACGAGGTCGACTTCCTCGAACAGGTTCTGTCCGACATCGCCGACGAAGAGACGCCGCGCGCCGCCCGAGTCGAACGAGAAGCGCCACGGGTTGCGCAGGCCGAGCGCATGAATCTCCGCCGCCGAAGTCGGGTCGTTCGCATACGGATTGTCGTCCGGGATGGCGTAAGGGAGTTCCCGGTCCACGTCGATACGCAGTATCTTGCCCAGCAGCGAGGTCTTGTCCTGCCCGTTTCCGGCGTCCGCTGTGTGCCCCGCGCCGACGTCGTTGCTCGCGCCGCCATCGCCGGTGCCGATGTACAGGTAGCCATCCGGTCCGAACGCAAGTTGGCCGCCGTTGTGGTTTGACTGGGGCGACGGTATGGCGAGCACGATCCGCTCCGAATCACCGTCGGCGCGGTCGGGATCTTCGCCGGAGACACGAAACTCCGAGATGCGGTTCTCCGTGTCGAACTCGGATGCCGACGGCGCGGTGTAGTAAACGAACACGCGGCCGTTGATGATGTAATCCGGGTGGAACGTCAGCCCCAGCAGACCGCGTTCGTCGTACGACGGCGACAGTGTGACCAGGTGCTCGCGGAGATCGAGGAAGGGCGTCGGCACGAGTTCCCCGTTCGCGCGGATGATCCTGACGAGTCCAATCTGGTCGACGACGAACAGTCGGGCGCTAACATCGTCCGGCACCTCGAGCGCGACGGGCGCGGTGAAGCCGTCGGCGACGGTGTCGAGGGCGACCATCGTCGTTGCGTTGTCGGACGGAGTCGCCGGTTCCGGCGGGGGCGCGGCGCAACCTACAAACAAGCCGGTGACGGCGACCGTCGCGCCCGCCGCGCGACGAGCCCGTCGGTCAACCGCCCGTCGCCCGATCTTCGCGTCGCCCGCCATGTGATTCGCGAGGCAGCTAGGGGACCAGCGTCGCGAGGAACGCCTCCATATCGGCGATTTCCTGGTCGGTGACGTCGAACGTCGTGTGGCCTTCATGGGCCGAGATAACGTGGTCAAAGATATCGTCGGCATCCTCACCCTGGATGTTCGGGGCTACGACCCCCGTGGCGTCGTCGCCGTGACAGACCGCGCAGTTCGCGGCGAAGACCACGCCGCCGTTGTCTGCGTCGCCGATGAGCGATCCCGCGTCCGTGTCGTCGTCACCATCATCGACGTCGCCATCATCGCCATCGTCACCATCATCGACGTCACCGTCATCGCCATCGTCACCATCATCGACGTCGCCGTCATCGTCGTGACCGTCGTCGTCGTCGGACACGCTATCGTCCGTTCCGTCGTCATCGCCCGCGTTGTCGTTGACGTCGTCGTCCGATTCGTTGGCGTTCATGTCGTCATCGGAACTGTTGGCGTTGGCGTCGTCCTCGCCGGTACCGATTCCGATGTCCCCGATGCCCGGGATGGTGATGTTGAATGGGAAATCACACGCCGTAATGCCGGCGAGCAGACCGGCGGAGAAAACGGTGATCGACAGGAGATTCCTCGATGAGACGATTCGTAACTTCATTCTCTTGTTCCTTACTTCTCGGTTTCTCGGGACCAGTTTCCGGCCAACGACTGCCACAACGACCGCCGGACCGCAATTCGCGTCAGCGTGCTGATGCGTTGAACGTGCCCGACGACCCCACGGCGCGTTCATATCGTCGCAGCCCCCGTTCGTCAAGCGAGACGCGGGCATAGCGGGGATATTGTGCGCGGTCGCGGAACATGACAAAGCCCCCCGCGCCGAACGCGACGACGCGGGGGGCGTGTATCAGCGTCAGTCCACGATCGCCGCTACGGCCGCGCGCTGTTGAGCAGCTCACCGTTCCACACGCGCGTGGCCGGTGAGATGCCGTTGACCATCTGCCGGAACCGCAGGAGATCGAATGGGTCCATGGCGCCGCTCCGGTTGATGTCGACATAGTGCTCCAGCGGTCCGCAGTCCGGCGAGGAAAGCCCGTTGGCGTACTGACGGAAGCGCAGCAGGTCGAACGGCCCGCAGGCCTGGTCTTGATCGACGTCACACGGAAGATAGGCGACGTCGAGACGATCGGGCTCGTTGGCGGAACCGAGGTCGCCGAGGTTCTCGATCTGTATGCCGGCGGCGTTCTCGACGATCGCGCGGACGGTGGTCCACTCGTAGAGTGAAATCCGTCGGTTGAACGTCATCACGATCAATGGGTTGGCCGTCGCGTCGACGGCCGTCACCGTCGGCGGCGCGAGCGGACCGGTCTGCGTGACGACGAAGCTCGACGGGTCGACGATGGCACCTCCGAGGGCGAACACGGGTTCGCTGAATCGCAGGGCGACCTTGTCCAGCCCCAGGTTCACGTCGACGCCGTTGGTGCTCTCGGCCCGTGGATCGATGTAGCCCGAGCAGGGTGTGGTCTCACCGGGCATCCCGTTTGCGTGCACGATGAACGGCGGCGGGCCGCCGCAGATGTCGCCGCACAGGACCGCTGCGCCGCAGCCGTTACCCTCGACCCCGTCGCCGGCGCAGAACCCGTCCCACTCGGTGTCGCAGCAGTACGGATCGCACGCACACACGGCGAGGCAGCACTCCTCGTCGTCGCAACCCGGCGTCATGTTTTCTTCGCAGCAGTCGCCTGCCCCGGGAACACCGCACACCGGCGGGCATTCGTCAGACGATACGTTGAGAACGAACGGTCCGACGGGAGTGGTGTTGAACTTCGAGACGCGAATGCGCGCCGTCTGACCGGCGCTCATCGGAATGGCCGCGGCCGAGTCTCGCCGGGCGCCACCGTCCGAGTCGGTGCAGGCGGTCGGATCGCTGCCGAACGGCCAGTCGTCGTTGCACTCGACCAGATTGCCCACGCCCCCGGGACAGCCGGTGTGTATGGACAGCACCGTATCGACGCCGCTGTCCGGACCGTCGGCGTCGTGGGTCCCGCAGGTGCTGACCCTCATCGTCGTGTCGCACGCGGCGGTGAACGTGTACCACGCATCAGGGTTGGTTGCGGACAAACCGCAGTCGCCCGCGCCGTCGTTGGTCGCGCCGCACAGCGTTCCGGCGAACGTTCCGCCGGCGGAAACGTTCGTTCCGGCCGGGCAGTTGTCGTTCGCGGGCGGGTCGGAATCGAAAGTGACCCGCAGTACGAACGCACCGTCGCGCAGAGCTGCGCCGAAATGAGACACGCGAATCAAGACGATCTGCCCCGCGGTCATGTCCAGGCTGATCGCGGAATCGCGGCTTGCGCCATCGTCGTTGGCGACGCACGCGGTCGGATCGGCGCTCAACGGCCAATCGTCGTTGCACTGCAGTTGGTTGCCCGCAGTTCCCGGACAGGCGCTGTGCACGGACAGCACGGTGTCCATCCCCTCGTCGAGACCCGGAGCGTCGTGCGTTCCGCACGTTTGCGCGCGCAGCGTGCCGTCGCAGGTCGCGGTGAAGGCATACCAGGCGTCGGGATTCCCCGCGGAGTTTCCGCAGGAAGCCGCACCGTTGCTGGTGGCGGCGGTCAGATCACCGGGGAAATCGCCGCCAGCGGAGGCGTTGATCGCGGTTCCGCAGGTGTCGTTGGGCGGCGGCGGGGCGCATGCCTGGCAGAGGTCCGCAGCTTCCGTGGCGCACTGACCGTCCCAGTTGCCGGTGCAGCAGAACGGATCGGTGGCGCAGATGAGATCACAGCATTCGGCGTCGTCGCACCCTTGAGTGCCGTTGATCACGCAGCAGTCGCCGGCGTCGACCGCGCCGCACTTGCCTGCGCCGCAGGTCAGACACAGTTCCGCGGCCGCGTCGGCGCAGATCTGGTCCCACTCGGTGTCGCAGCAATACGCGTCGTCGGCACAAACGGCTTCGCAGCATTCCGGACTGGTGCAGCCGGGAGTGTCGTTGTCGGCACAGCAGTCGCCCGCGCCGGCGCTGCCGCACGGCACGGCGCCGCACGCGGGGCACAAGTCCGCCGCTCCCGCGGCGCACTTGCCGTCCCAGTTGCTGTCGCAGCAGAACGGATCGCTCACACAGACGGCGGCACAACAGTCTGCGTTGTCGCAGCCGATGGTCCCGTTGTCTTCGCAGCACGGGCCCGCACCGGCGCTGCCGCAGGCGTCGGCGCCGCAGGACGTGCAAAGGTCAGCCGCCTCGGTCGCGCACTGATCGTCCCAGTTGTTGTTGCAGCAGAACGGATCGGTGGCACAGACCGCGTTGCAGCAGTTTTCGTCGTTGCAGCCCGCCGAGCCGTTGATCTGGCAGCAGTCGCCCGCGGCGGGGCTGCCGCAGGAACCGGCACCGGAGATCGTCATGCTGTAGCGGTTCCGCTGGTCGGAGAAGAGGTACACGTTCAGGAAGAAGTCGGCCGTGCCGCCGTTGTTGGTGTATGAGATGTTCTCGTTGTTGGTGACGCTGGTCGAGGACGCGACGACCGAGCCGCCGCAGCCGTTGTGCAGTCGAATGTCGATGTCTCCGAAGGCGTGCGTAAACGACGTCGTCACGGTAAGCGTGTTGCCGCCGGGTATGGTCATGCGGTACCAGTCCTGATCGACGCCCTTGACGATCAGGTTGGGGTAGGAGCTTCCGGCGACCGCCACGGCGGCGGAACAGGTGTCGTTGTCCTCCAGACCGTCATCGCTGCCACCCGAGAGCAACGACGAGATGTTGGGGTAGGTGCTCGAAAACGCTCCGTACTGATCGTAGGTCTCGTTGCCGCACGCGGAAGGCCCGCAGTGCAGTTGGCCGATCAGACGGCCGTTGGCGTCGAGGAACAGGCCGGACCCGGACGAACCCGGCTCGGTCGGACCGTCGTACCAGTTGGCGCGAATGTGATCGGCGCCGCCGCATTCCAGCGTCGACGACTTGGTGGCGAAGCTGATGCGTTTGAAATCCCCCGAGGGGTGATGGATGCATGTGCAGTTGGTCCCGTTGGCGATGCCGCCGGAATCCCAGCCGGCCCACAACAACCCGCCCGGAAGCGTACCCTCAACCATGAGCAGCGTGTAGTCCGAAGCGGCGCCGGTGGAGAGCAGTGTCGTTACCGCCGACTGCGGCACGGACGACAGTGCGGGCGGCGCGCCGCCGCAAACGTTGGTCTCGTAGTCCCAGTAGATCTCCGCGCTCTGTGCGGCGGCCTGGGTGCTGAGGCAGTGGTTTGCGGTGAGCCAGTAGGGGGTGAAGTCGGTGTTCTGGCTGTTCATCAGCTGGCCGGTGCAGTAGAGCGCGTCGCTGTTGATGAAGCCGATTCCACCCACGGCATCGCCGACGCCGTTCGCCCAGATCGGGAAACACGTGATGTCGTTGTGACACGGTCCGGCACCGCCCCCCTCCGCCTCCCCCCTGCCAGCGAGGACGTCGTGGTAGATGTGCTGTATCCGGTCGATGGTAAACGGAAACGCCGCGGGCGCAGGGACGCGACCGCCCGCGGGGACGAAGTACTCGACCCGGACGGTCTCACCGAAGCGCGTGGGCGTCCACATCTCGGCGGAGCCATGCACGCCGCGTCCGGCGTAGGGTCCCGCAAGCCGCGCGGGATCATCGAGCCCGTAGACGAAGAGTTCCGCGCCGTCGGGCATGTTCAACCCGGCGAAGTGCAGCCGAATGCCGATCGCGCCGGCGGAGGAAAGGTCCACGGTCCACATGCGACCCTGCCCGGGTATCTCGATCCACTGGCCCGCCTGCTCGCGGACGTCCACCGCTCGCCCGACTCCGTACCGCCGAACCTTGTCGACTTTCGCGCGGAGGTCGTCCTCCTTGCGCACCTCGTCGAGGTTGATCGCTTCGAGCCGCACTTTTCGCGGCGCGAAACCGATACGATGTCGTTTGGAGGGCGCCTGCGGGATTGCCTTGGCGCGAGGCGCCTCGCGCGAGTCGCGAGTGCCGTCAATCCCGGTTGCCTGACCGCGCGCGGCCGGGCCGGCAAAGCACATGACCAAGGCGAACGCGCCCAGCGCCGCGGTCAACGATACGGATCTGCAAATTCTCTTAACTTGATTCATGATTCTCCCTTCCGCGCACGAACGGATTTCGTGCGGACGATTTGGTCGGATCGACACATAGTGCGACCACTGACTTGACACAACTGCGAATAACTGCGGCCGACTCTGAGGCAAACGTTGTTCCCCCGATCGGTACCCACACCCGCCCCGCCAATTGCGGCATTCTTATAGTCGAATTACCGGGCGTTTGTCAAGCGAAAGACGTCGTGACGGACGGCGCATTCGGCGGATCGTAAGTGTCCAGCCGTGTGCAGTGCTGCACATTGGGTTCATCCGTGCATTCCGAGGCGCTGCGCTAGGCCCGCCGTTCATGGCGGGTTTGGTCGTACGCAACGCCCTTCGCCCCAGTCGCGTGGCCCCCCCCCCGCCCGCGCGGGGGGCGCGAGTGGGGGGGGGGGGGCGGATTGGGGGCCCCGACCCC
>JAJDDR010000135.1 GCA_029260255.1 Phycisphaerae bacterium | reverse complement strand
TGCTCCGGCGCGCGGACGAACTATCCTCTTGCCCTCAGCAGTGGATGCCGTGGAACAACAGAGAAATACTCGAGCTCCCCGCCACGACTACGGAAGCCGCCCGCGCCTAAACGCCGCTGATCCCAAGCCGAATCGCCCGCCCTCGAAAAAAACGGCTGTGCACGCTCCCCGGAAGGACACGTTTCAACAGACTGATCGCCAAACGCCGTTTCCGTGTGCGACTTCGGTCCTCATCGAACGTCACATCCAAAACCCAGTGCAGTGAATTCTCAATGCTCCAGTGGCCGCGCACTGCGTCGTACGAACCACCATGCAGATGGCCTTGAGTCCCGTCCACTGATCCTTGCATGGGAAGTCCTCTGTCAATGTCGCCAGGACATAGTGCCGTGCATCCTTGCGCCCGTGACCTCTTTCGGCCGTCTCCTGGACGCGGTGAGGGCGCTTAACCGTACAGTGCAAAGTGGTCAGAACCGCGCCCGTCAGGAAGCGGTCTCGCGCGCATGAGGCGTTTGCGAGGGTTCGAGGCCGCTCCTTAACAGTCGCGGTTCTGACCGTGGCCTCGTTTGGCGCATGGGGATTTGTCCTCGCGGCGCGCGGTGGTCGATTATCTGCTCGAGCGCCTCGAACGGGTCGGGTACTTCGTCGAAGGCGCGGTGGAAGACGATCGTCGTGCCGGACGCTCGCTCGATGAGTGCGCGGGTGCGTCGTCGGTCGATGTGACCTTCGTTGGTGAGGATGCCAAGCGCGAGGCCGTCGGCGCCGAGGGTGGACAGGGCGTCGGCGTCGGCCTCCATGACGGCGAACTCGCGGCCGGAGTAGGTGAAGTCTCCCGGTCGGGGTCGAATCATGACGACGATGGGGATGTCGACCTCACGGCGGACCGCAGTAACGAGTCCTTGGGAGGGAGTGAGACCTCCGTGGGCGAACGTGCTGTTGAGTTCGATTCGGTTTGCGCCGGCGTTTGCGGCGGCGGTGGCGCATTCGACGGACGCGAGGCAGACTTCGAGGAGGATCATTGCGGTTTTGTCCCCAGGCCACACGTGCGGGGAGCTTGGCGGATTCTCGATCGCGCAGCCGCTTGTGCTGCATTGTACAGCGTGCCGGGACGGGGCATCAAGCGAGCGCGCGGTGGGTTCGGATGAGGTCGAGGATGGACTGGAATAGGGGGGGGACGGGGGCTTCGATGGTGACGGGGATTTCCTTGATGGGGTGGCGGAATGCGATGCGGCGGGCGTGCAGGCATTGGTGGGTGATGAGGGGGGCGGTCGAGCCGGTGCCGGCGATGTCGTGCTCGCTGACGAAGTGGCCTCCGTAGAGGGTGTCGCCGATCATGGGGTTTCCGATGGACTGCATGTGGACTCGGAGTTGGTGGGTGCGGCCTGTCTTGGGGAACATCTGGACGAGGGTGAAGCCCTTGAAGCGCTCAAGCACTTCGTATTGGGTGACCGCGTGTTTGAAGTGGGCGTTTTTGATATCGCGGCTGGGGACGGCCTGTCGGTCTTTGACAACAGGGTGGGCGGCGACGGGCTTGTCGATGATGTCGCCGTCGAGTTTGACTTTGCCCTCAACGATTGCGACGTAGGTTTTCTGGATGGTGCGTCGTTCGAATTGGAGGGCGAGGCGCCAGTGTGCTTCGTCGCACTTTGCGACGAGCATGACGCCGGTCGTGTTCTTGTCGAGGCGGTGGACGATGCCGGGGCGGAACGCGTCCGTGCCCGTGCTGAGGGCCGCGTAGTGGGCGAGGCCGTTGACGATGGTCCCGGTCTGCGTGCAGCGGGCGGGGTGGCAGATGATGCCGGTGTGCTTGTTGATGGCGATGAGGTAGTCATCCTCGTAGATGATTTTGATGGGAATGTCTTCGGGAATGACGTCGGTGGGTGGCGGCGGTGGGACGAGGACCTCGATGACGTCGCCCTCGGCCGGTTCGTAGCTGGCTTTCGTGGGCATTCCGTTGACGGTGATTCCGCCGTTCTTGATGAGTCTCTGAAGCGTGGTGCGTGACATGCGGGGGAATCTGCCGTGGAGGAACTTGTCGAGCCGGCGCCCCGCGATGCGCCGGCTGACGTTGAGCGTGACGAAGTCGTGCGGATCGTCTTCCACATCGGGGGGCTCTGCGTCCGGCGTATTCTCGGGTGCTGTCGACATTTTCTTGGTTGTTCCACGGGACGATGGCAGTCTATAGCATTCGGCGCATCGGTGCGACCTGGTGCAGGTCCACACCCCAAAATGCCGGTTGTGCCGGCCCCAGCCGTCGCATTCATGCGGCGCGGACTTGGGACGACGAACCCTGGTCCGCAAGCCACCCGCCAGGTTACGCGTCACGTTGCGGGTTGAACCGCGTGTGGTGTCCGAGCCGCGACGGTCACGGGCCGTCGGAAAAGTCGGCGCCGTTTCTTGTCGACGGGGGTCGGTCAGGATCGTACAACACGGTCTGAAGGAGTCACGCGTTTTTTGGGGACCGGGTTCTGGCCATGCGCGGTTTTCGAACGCCTGAGATTCCGCGAGCGCAGTTGGTGCTCTGGGAACGACGTCTCGAGGATGCCATCCCGGAGGATCATCAAGTCCGCCGTTTGGGGTCCTCGCTTGGTTCGGCGGACTTCGCCGGCACATTCCGCGAGATGGAACATCGCTATGTGCTCAACCGCGGCGAGCCTCCCCATCATCCGCGAAGCTTGGCGACTTTGTACTTGTGCGGCATGCTGCACCGGCCTCGTTCGCGCCGCCAATTGGAAGATGCCTGCCACGCGAGCGTGGGCGCTGCGGCCGAAGGAATGAATCCGTGACTCGCCGCGAGAAGCTGAGCAGACAGGTTGGCAGATTCGTGCAGTCGGGGGCTGAGTACCGTAGCTCCATACCCGACGCCGCGCGGGCGCGCATCCTCGCGAGACACGCGAACGGGAAGCATAAGACGGTCGAGTACGTGCTGGCGGGAGAGGTGGTGGGACGGAGGGAGTTCTTCGAAACCGGTGAACCGGAATTCGAAGAGTCCGTGCGGAACGGAAAGAAGCACGGAACGACCTATCAATGGTACGATCCCGGCGTGCTCACTTTCGCCGAACCGTTCGCAAACGGAGTATGCCACGGTACCGCAAAGCAGTGGGCGGACGACGGGACACTGATCGGCACATACACGATGGTGCGCGGCACCGGGATAGACCTCTGGCGATGCCAGCGTGAGGACGGATCGGTCTATCTGTCTGAAGTTCTCTACTCGAGAGACGGCGTGTCCGACGGATTCGCATGGCTCATCAACGAGGACCAGCGGACGCTTTGCATGGAGCGGCATTTCGGTCTCGGGGGCTATCACGGGATCTTCCGCGTGTGGAATTCCAAGGGACGCCTCAGTCGCGGCTACCCTCAGTACTACGTTCATCACGAGAAGGTCACGAAACGCAAGTACGTGAAGGCGTGCGAAACCGACGCCACCTTGCCACGCTACCGCTCCGAGGACAACGAGCCGGCGCGGTCCTTCCCGCCGGACATCGCCAAAGAGCTGAACCCGTGATCACGGAAAAGTCGTCCGCCACCGGCAGTGCGGTCCGGTTAAGAGTATAGCGCAAGGTTGACACACTGGCAGAACCGCGACTGTTAAGGAGCGGCCTCGAACCCTCGCAAACGCCACGCGCGCGCGAGTCCGCTTCCTAACGGGCGCGGTTCTGACCACTTTGTGCGGTCCGGGTAAGAGCACGGTCCATACCCCTCTCTATCAGACCGTAGTATCCAACCTGGAGAGTTGCAAGCGACGCTGAAACGGCGACACGGCGTTGTTTGTTTCGGTTGATTTCGTTAATCTATCCAATTGTGGTTCCGGTGGACACTTGGCGCCGGACCGGTTGGGGAATCGCCTCGCGAAGCGACGAATTGAGGAAAGGGTGCCATGTTTGGGAAATGCGCGACCGCGACGTTTGGAGTGTTCCTGCTCGGATACGTGACGGTCGTCTGCGGAGAGGCGCCGAAGGCGGGTGACACGGTATGGGACGAAGCCACGCAAGGGCCTCTCCCGCGCTGGCGCGAAGGCGGAACCCCGGCGGTCGACCCGAACCAGGCGCTGCATCCGTACGCCCTGACGCTTTCGGTGCCCGAAGACATGCCGACCTCCGGGCTGATCGAATCCCCGCCGGAGTACGCGCCGGCCGACGGGGTGATCTTCAGATACAGCTCGAACTCCTGGGCCAGTGTCGTTCGTGATTGCGTCGTCGCCCTGACCGCGAACCCGGCGCACGACGAGATCGCGTACGTTGTCGTGTCGAGCGCTTCGATGCAGAACCAGGCGGCCGGGTATTTCGCGTCCGGCGGCGCCGACATGAGCAAGGTCGAGTTCATCATCCTGCCCAACAACTCGATCTGGCTGCGCGACTACGGTCCGCACTTCATCTGGCAGAACGGGGCGCTGGCGATCGTGGACAGCCATTACTATCCAAACCGCTATCTGGACAACTTCATCCCCACGGAATTGGCCGACGATTACTTCCTGATGCCGTCGTACGACATCGGGCTGTACTACTCGGGCGGCAATTTCCAGCCGGGACCGGATCGATCGGGGTTTGTCACCTCTCTGATTCACCAGGACAACACCGGATTCGGCGAGGCCTTCATCGCGGAACTGTACCGATCGTATCAGGGGATCGACACGCTGCACATCTTCCCGCGTTTGCCGGGCAGCGTGGACGGCACGGGTCACATCGACATGTGGTTCTATCTGGTCGACGATGACACGGTGATCATCTCCGAGTTTCTGCCCGGTTCGAACGCCTCAGCCATCGCCGTCACCAACAACGCGGCGGACTACATGGAAAACGAACTCGGGTTTGAGGTGTTTCGCGTGCCCGACCACAACGGCGCGGGCGGCGTGCACTACACCTACACGAATGCCTACCGCGTGAACGACCGCATCTTCATCCCCACGTACGGCGAGGGGAACTCGTCGCACCTGGCGCGCGACGCCCAAGCCCAGGCCGCCTGGCGAGCCGCGGCGCCCGGTGTGGAGATCGTTCCCATCAACTGTTACTCGATTATTCCCGCAGCCGGCGCGATCCACTGCATCGTCATGCAGGTTCCAAGGTACACCGGGTCCGTGCCATCGGCGCACGTCGTCTCTCCCGACGGCGGGGAACTGCTGGTCGGCGGAACGCCGCAGGAACTTCTCTGGGCCGCCACGGACGACGAGGATGTGACCTCGGTGGATCTGGCGTATTCGCTCGACGGCGGCGAGACGTTTTCCGAGATCGCGGCGAGCGAATCCGACGACGGGGCGTTCGCATGGACCGTTCCAATGGTCGGGTCGTCCGAGGCGATCATTAAGACCATCGCGCACGACGGCGATGGAAACTCCGTGGAAGCGGTCAGCGAGTCCGCCTGCACCATCGCGCACGCACGGCAGAGTGTCTACGATTTCAGCACCGGCGCGGGCGTCGACAAATGGGCCTACGGGTACCAGACGATCGGCTGGAACAGCCTCAACGGGGTCCGCCGCCCGGCCGAGGCGGGCACCCAACTCAGCGGCGCCTCTTACGGCAAACTGGGCACGTCGGACGCCACCGGATCGGACGGTGACGCGAACCGCTATCGCTCGCCGATTCCGAGCGGCGGACGCGAGTCGACGCACGTCTTCGAGATTCTCGTCGACGAGGACCGGTCGTCGCTGATCGACATCGAGATTCTGTGGGAAGGCTATGGCGACTCCTGCGCACAAATGGAGCTCTACGTCTGGGACTACGTCGAAGGCCAGTGGGGTGACGGCGCCGGTCTGCTCGGCGAGAACCGATTCATGGACAACGCCGCATCGAACCGCGACGCGATTCTCAGTGGGCACATCGCTGAGGATTTCAGCCGGTACGTCGCCGTGAATGGTCTGATGACGATCCTCCTGTACGCCGAACGATCATCGGAGGAGTCCCTGCACGACTACATCTCGGTGACCACGACGTACCGGTACGACGGCGACTTCAACGGCGACGGCGCGCTCGACGCGAGCGACTTCGGCGCTTTCCACGACTGCGTCAGCGGACCCGGCGGCGGCATCATGCTGGGCTGCGACGATGGTGACCTCGACGCGGACGCGGATGTTGACTTCGCCGATTTCGCGCCGTTTCAGCGGAGTTTCGACGGCGGATAGACCGCTGTAGAAAGTCGAAAACGGAAAATCGAAAACAGAAAGCCATTAGGTGAAACCCGCCCTATCGCTCTGATTCGAGATAGCAGATGAGTTTGTAGATCAGGCGGGCGGCGAGGAACTCGGTGACTGCTTGGCCGGGGATGGGCATCACTTCGACAACGTCGGCGGCGACGATGTTCTTCTCGGCGGCGGCGCGGCACAGGAGGGCCGTCACCTGATACCAGTCGAGACCGCCCGGTTCGGGAGTTCCGGTACCGGGCGCGTAGGCGGGGTCGAAGCCGTCGATATCGACGGTGACATACACGTCGTCCGTGAGTGCATTCAGCGCGCGATCGATCCAGTCGTCCGTGCCGTGACAGTCTCTTGCCGTGACCGGTGTAATCTTGGCGCGCTTCATGAAGCGGTGTTCCTCGACGGAATACGCGCGGATGCCGACCGGAACCACTGTTGCCCCCAGATCGAGACAGCGACGCATCACCGAGGCGTGGGAGTACGGCGTCTGCTCGAAATCGCTCCGAAGATCGGCGTGGGCGTCGATCTGGAGAATCGAGAGTCTCTTGTGCTTCGCCATCGCCGCTCGAACCAGCCCGCTGGTGACGCTGTGGTCCCCCCCGAGGCCGATCAGGAACTTGCCCTCGCGAATGATGCGCCGGGCGCACTTGAAGATGTCCTCGTGCATCGCCTGGGGACCGGCCATGTTCGGGGCGAGCGCATCGAGCGTGGCGACCCCGCATTTGTGGAACTCGTCAAGCAGTTCCTCGTCAAACGTCTCAACGTGGTGCGAGGCTTCGATGATGGCGGCCGGTCCGTTGCGCGTGCCGACCTGGTAGCTGGCGGCGCTGTCGTAGGGAATGGGGAGAATCGCGTAGCGGGCGCTCTTGTACTGGCTCAGTTCGGGCTCCAGTTCAAGGAAGTTAGTGGAAATCCTCTCAACGGCCACGGAACGAACCCTCACTTGCAACAGTGTAGCGTCGCCCCTTGTGGGCGGCGTCGCTAGAGATTGGTCTTGTGTTCTCGTCACCCACAAGGGGTGACGCTACATCGGTGGTGCCTGCAACGGATCATATCTTGTAGTTTCCCTCGTAGCACTTCTTGAATACCGGGTTGTCGCGCGCGACTGAGACGAGTGTGTCCACCATTTCCTCAATGCGTGCGAACAGCCTGCGCTGTGCCCGCGGTTTGTTTCGGATCGCGACGTACTGGGCGATGAGTGGGAACGTCAGCGACGCGCACGAGTAGACCACGACATTGTTCTTGTGCGCGTCCTTGACCTTGCCCCAACTGCGTGCTTCAGACGGCGTGGCTCCGGACAACCCGCCCCATTGAGGAGAATCGGTGGTGAGTTGAAGGAAGTAGTCGTGCCCTCCCTTGGACTCATCGTTGAGTATCTGGTGCAGCGTCGGCTGCGTCTGAAGGTAGAAGTTCTTCGGCGAGCCGCCGCCGATCTCGACCACTCCGTTCGTGTCCGCGTCGCGCACGATGGCGGCCGTCTCGATGACGTCCAGCAGCGGATTCATGGGGAGCGGTTTGTCGAACAGATGGGGCACGATCAACCCCATGCCGATCGACGAATCACCCGGCGAGGAGGTGAAGATCGGTACATCGTGCTTCGCCGCGGCGGCGACGAACGACTTCTCCGGATGCGGCGCGGTTTCGAGTACGCCCTCGCCGAGCGCCTTGTGCAATGTAGCGGTGGAGAACGGCTTGGATGCGTCAAACGCCTTGAGGGCGTTGAGAATCACTCTGTCGGTCGCCATCAACGTCTCATCGTCGGCTATGAAGACGTCATAGATCCGTGCAATGCCCGATTCGGCCAGTTCGTTGTCGTCAACGCGGGGCGAGCCCTGAACCATGGGCATGTTGAACGGGCGATGCAGGTCGTGGTAAAGGTTGGCACCCGTCGAAATGATGAAATCAACGAAACCGCGCTCGATGAGGGTCGTGAAGATGCCGCTCATCCCGATGGGCGTCATCGCGCCCGCGATGGTCAGGCCGATCGTGGCGTTGCTTTCGATCATGCGGCTGAACAGCTGCGCGCCTTCGGCGAGACGTCGGCCGTTGAAGCCACTCGGCGCGAAAACGTTGTCGATCATGTCGGCGACGTTTTCGTTGCCGGTAAGTTCCAGCGGCTCGATCGTGCGACCGGCGAGCCATCGATCCGCATTGGGGCAGTCTTTGTGGTGTTGCATAGCGTGTTACCGCGAAGAACGGCTAATGTTGAACATTGTCATGCTGAACGCCGTCATTCCGAGTGTAACGAGGAATCTTGCTGAATCCTGCGCAAGATGCTCCGCTTCGCTCAGCATGACATACGACGATTCACGCTCCTGCTCGATCAGAAGCAAAAGACCGCCGCCGCGACGACGGTGGTCCAAAGACCGTTCTTGTCGCCCTCGGCGGTCTGGACGACGGCGCGCGTATCGACGATGAGGCGCTTGGCCTTGTAGATCTCCCGACGCTCGTCGTACGCCGTTTCGGGATCGAGGTCGATGCCGTGGGTCGTCGCCAGCATGGTGGCGGCCATGTCCTCGACGAAGTCGCCGCACTTCTTGTGGGTCATTCCGAACCCGTGGTGTTCCGAGATGTAGCCGTAGTCGTCTCGGTTGGCCGGCACCGCGAGCCCCACGCCGGCACCGGCGAGACGATTCGGCTCATCGGTACGGCATTCGGCGATGACGCACGGAACCACCGCACCGACGGCGAGCTTCTTGAGCCCCTCGCTTCGCGGGAGGATCTTGCAATGCGGCGGGAAGATGCTGCTGACACGTACGAGGTTGAACTGTGCGATCCCGGCGTGACGCAGAGCCTCCTCAAACGACTGCAGGCTGCGCTGGTGCTTGCCGACGCCCTTGGTGAAGAACATGTACTGCGGTACCCACTGGAGTGAAGCGCGCAAATCGGAATCTCCTTACCACGGGTGTTGGCGACCGTAGGGATCGGGATTATAGCGGGACCGAGTCCGTTAACAACCGCGCCCCCCGAGCAGCCGTACGAGCGACGGCCTGATCGCCTCGAGCGCTCGGCCTCGATGGCTGATCGCGTTTTTCAATGAGGGTGACATTTGCGCGGCGGTCATTCCGTGCTCGGGTATCCAGAAATGAGGATCGTAGCCGAATCCGTTCTCGCCGCGCGGGTCATCGATAATGCGCCCATCGACGGATCCTTCGGCGGTGGCCTCGATGGTGTCGCCGTCGGCGACGGCGATGGCGCATCGAAATCGGGCCGTCCTCAATGGCGGATCGACGCCGGCAATCGCCGAAACGAGTTTTCTGTTGTTCGCGGAATCGTCCGCCCCGTCACCCGCATATCGCGCCGAGTGCACGCCCGGGGCACCGCCCAGCGCGTCGACTTCGAGCCCGCTGTCGTCGGCAAGCGTTCGCAAGCCGGTCAGCCGGCTGTAGTGCCGTGCCTTCTTGGCCGCGTTTTCCGCGAAGGTGTCGCCGTCCTCGATCGCTTCCTTGATCCCGGGGAAGTCTGCGAGCGTTTTCAGCACCACGCGAATCCCGGAAAGCACCGCCTGAATCTCGCGCAGCTTCCCGCGGTTGCCCGTCGCGATGAGGATCACGCCGTCGTCTTTCAAGGCGTCGATTCCCGCGTTTTGGGAATCCTGACCAGCAGCGATCGAACCGGCGCCTTTTGCCCGTCGACGATGGCGTGCCAAACCGCCCCGTTGGTGAGGTTGTACTTGAAGTTTTCTTTGCGCTGCAGTGCGCGAACCTCCGCGCTGTAGTCAACGTTGCCGTCGCGATTGACGACCGCGTCATTGCCGAACACACCCACCGTGACAACGCTGACGGCCCGGTCGTGATGGAAGTATGCCTCGTACCCGTTCTCGCGCAGCAGGGCGACGTGCTCGACGGCCGCACGCTTGAAGTCGGGCCGCTCCGGCGTCGACTCGTACGCGCCGACCTGTAACGTGTAGACGCCGTCGACGTTGCTCAGGTTCCACTCGGGCGCGCCGATGTCGGGCGTCGGGCGTCGGACCATCCGCGCGGTGAGAAAAACGCGCCGGCCGCGATCATCGCCCAACTCCCTGATGGAGGCGAGGTCCTCGCGAAGCCCGCGGGGAATCTCGCGCTTACCCTCCGCACGATCGATGCGCCGGGCGTATTCGCCGTAGTAGACCGTGGAGGCTTCATCGCCATGAATCACCGAGACCTTCGCGCCGTTGATGCCGTCGGACCGGCGCAAGACCTCGGCAACGGCCTCCGCGTTGCCGCTGCGTTCCGGTCCGTGGAACTCCGTGCATTCGATGGTCCACAACTCGCCACGCATGCCCGGCCGGCATCCGGCCAAAAGCAGCAACGCGGCGCATCGCAAAGCGGCGGCGCCGCGATACCGAACCGCTCGCTTTGCGTTTCTCGACTTCATGCGTTTTACCGCTTGGGCATCGCCCGCGCTTGCATGTCCGTCACCTGTTTGATTCCGCGCGTCGCGACCTTGACCATCCGATCGAGCGCGTCGCGGGAAAACGTCGCCGACTCGCCCGTCCCTTGAATCTCGACGAACTCCCCGCTTCCCGTCATGACGACGTTAAAATCGACCTCCGCCGTGGAGTCCTCATCGTAGTCCAGATCGAGCAGAACACGCCCCCCGACGACACCGACGCTCACTGCGGCGATCGAATCCGTCAGCGGCGACGTTTGGATCAACCGCTCGCGACGCGCGTATCCAATTGCATCACTCAACGCGACGTACGCCCCCGAAATCGAGGCGGTTCGCGTGCCGCCGTCGGCCTGCAGTACGTCGCAGTCCACAATGATCGTGTTCTCGCCCAATGCGGACATGTCGACGACGGCGCGAAGCGAGCGGCCGATCAGACGCTGTATCTCCTGCGATCGGCCGTCGATGCGCGTTCTGTTTCGGCGCCGCCGAGTCGATGTGGCGCTGGGGAGCATCTCGTATTCCGCGGTGACCCAACCCGTGCCGTCGCCCGCCTTCCATCGCGGCGCTCCCGCCTCAAAGGAGGCCGTACACAGAACGTGCGTGTCACCCCACTTGATGAGAACGGAGCCCGGTGCGTACTTTGTGAAACCACGGACGATTCTGATCGTTCGGAGGTCCGTGCTCTTGCGGTCTTCGCTGCGTATCAATCGCTTGGCCAACACACGTACTCCACTCAAACCCGTGTAGATTCCCGACGCGGCATGCGCACGGATCAAAGCTATGAGAGCCCACCGAAGGTGTCAAGACAGTCCGGACAGCGCGCCGAGAATACGCCGCGAGCGCTCGCCGGTCGCCCGAATTCGAATATCGCGAATCGTGTCGCCGGCGTGCTCCATGCGGATGGCCAGGTGATCGTCCGGAATGATCGACGCGACGCGGTCGGACCACTCCACGATGACCACGGAGTCCGACTCCAGCATCTCGTCGAACCCGATGGCGTCGAGTTCCTCGCAGCCGCTCAGGCGATACGCGTCGATGTGAAAGATGCGAACGCGCCCGGCGTACTCGTTCACAATGACGAACGTCGGGCTGTTGACGGTTACGTCGGGTCCGACGCCGCAGCCTTTTGCGATGCCCTTGGTGAGTTGCGTCTTGCCGGCCCCGAGCGGACCGTCCAGCGCGATGCACGCACGCCCGCACAACGACGCACCGATCCGTGCGCCGACGGCATGCGTGTCCGCCGGCGAATGCGTTGTCAGCCGATGCTCGTCCGTCATCGCAGGTGCTCGAATCCGCGTGGCTCCAGTCGAGTCGTCCGACCGTCGACCCCGCGAATTGACACGCCTGACGCGGTCACTCTGCCGATGTGGTGCAGGTCAACGCCGTCAATCGACTCGTCCGCGGCCTCAACATCCGCGGCCATCAGAAGCTCGAAATCCTCGCCATCCGCGAGGGCGTGGTCCAGCGGGCTTCGCCCGTCACCCGCGGCCGCTCGGCGGGCGGCGTCACTGACGATCCTCTCGACCAGCGCCGCGTCCAGCAACGCACCCACGCCGGAAGCGCTGCACATCCGGTGCAGGTCCAGCGAGAGCCCGTCGCTGAGGTCCATCATCGCGTGCAGGTTCGCGCCCCAGCATTCGGCCACCCGCTTCGCCTCGAGCACCCGCGGCGTGAAGTCCATGTGTGCGCCCAGGAGACTGCCGCCGAGCGCGCCGGTGACGAACAAGGCGTCGCCCACGCGGGCGTTGTCCCGGCGGACCGGCTCGATTCCGTCGTAAGGCACCGCCAGCATGGCAACGTCAACCGCAAAGCGCTGCGCCCACGACGTCGTATCGCCACCGACGATCGGGCAGTCGAACCGGTCGGTCAGGGAGCGCATGCCGCGATAGAGCAACTCGACTTCGGCCAGCCGCGTCTGTGTCGGAAGCGCAAGTGAAACGGTCGCGGCGATCGGCTTGACGGCCATAGCGGCACAGTCGCTGAGCGAGCAAGCGACCGCCTTCCGACCGACCGCTTCGAAACCGTGCTCCGCCAGGTCGAAGTGGACGCCGTCGAGCAGCATGTCGGTTGTGATAAGAACATCGGACGCCGCGGTGTCGATGATGGCCATGTCGTCACCGATCCCGAGCTTGACGCCCGCCGCCGGCGAAGATGGTGGGCGCTGGTGGGCGAGCCATTCGAGGATCTCGGATTCAACGCTTTTCGTCACGACCTCTGTCTCCGCTTGGTGCACAGCGCGTTCATGATAGGCTCAGCCCACACGCGATGCACGCCCCGCGGGCGCCCGCCGCGGCGAGGCTCCGATCGGCGGCTTGACCATGCGCGAGGTTCTCACGAAGATAGACCGCATTCCCCGGGGGCGTAGCTCAGTCGGTAGAGCATCGGCCTTTTAAGCCGCTGGTCGCAGGTTCGAGTCCTGCCGCCCTCAGTGTTGCAAGGAGTCGCATCGTCTCGCACATTGTCGCTAACTGCCTTGTTTTGCAGAGTATTGTGCGAGTGTCGCATTGTGGCACCATTCGCACGCTTGTCGCGACCACTCGCACCGGATTGCAGCGTTTCGCGTCCCAACTGTCGGGGTTTCAGGCGGGGGTCCGAATTGGGCGATGCGTCATAGGTACCGGTCGCAAGCATCTGGTTGGCATCATCGTCGGCAGGAGACAGGTCGGGCAAGGCTGATGCCACGATTTCTGCCTGATCCTTGACGACACGGGCGTGGAGGTATCGACTAAGGGTGTCGGGTGATCCGTGTCGCGTCAGCTTCATCATGTCCCCGATGGACACGCCCGCACGCCCCAAATACGTGCAGTAGGCGTGCCGGAGGCTGTGGAAGTCCGCGTATCGGTCCGCGTCGTCTTGGTACGGAATCCCCGCCGCCACCAAATCGGCTCGGAGCATCTCCGCGGACTTGTTCGACCAAAAGCGGAACACCTGATCCTCAGGACCAAGCCCGCGAAGGAATTCTGCGAGATCGGCAGCCGTTGAAGCCAGCAAGGGAAGCGTCACGCCCTTGCGGTTCTTGGTTCGTCGCGGAGCGAGCGAAACCGTTGGTGGGTCGCCATCCAGGTCAAAGCATTCTGGAGAGAGCCCCTTTATCTCGTTCGCACGGAGCCCCGTTTCGCAGGCCAGCCGGTAGGCCATCGCACGAACAGGACCGGTCAGGCCGAAACGCTTCGGCTCCTCGATTGTGGTCGCAATCAGCGTCCGCAGGTCATCGGTGCAGAGCGCGCGGCGCTCGCGGCGGCGATCCTCTTCCGGGTTCAGGAGCGACAGGCAATCCAGCGGATTATTTGGAGCGCGACCGTTCCTGACCATCCACCCGCAGAATTGCTTGCACCGTTTCAGGTGCTTGTTGCTGGTCTCGAAGGACAGTCCCCCTCTTCGTCGGTCAGCCAGATACGCCGACACGCGGGCCGCGTCCAGGTCTGCCCACAGGGTAGCCGACGTGCCGCTCAAGACCCGCTCAGTCATCCCCTTTGCCTCACGGACATACTTCGGAGTCCGGTTGGCCTCAACCAACGACGCCTGCCAATTCTCGACGTGTTCGGAAAGCGGACGGCGTGCGGCCGTTGCGTGCCTGTCGGCGTTGGCGTCGATGACGCCATCCCGCCGCAATGCCGCGTCCGCAACGTGCTTGGCGAGGATTCGCTCAGCCGCCGCCTTGTCGGCTGTGCGGGTCGATTTCTCGACTCGCTTGCCGTCGTGCGTGAACCACCGGGCAACCCACGCTCCGCCCGTGGTGCGTTTGAACAAGGA
>JAJDDR010000134.1 GCA_029260255.1 Phycisphaerae bacterium | reverse complement strand
AGCGGTCGATGAGGACGGCAAGATGGTGGCCGCAGATTCGAACGCGGGTGCATCGGTAGGGGTGAAGTGTCACCTGATCGAGAAGGATGTGGCGCGCGAGCTGCGCGACTTCAACGCCACCCACGCCATCTGCATCGACGCGAAGAAATCATCCAGCGTCGGACTGGGCCACCGCGAGCGGGAGATCCACGAGACGCTCGATCCCCTGTGCAGGTTCTCGTGGCAGGACACGCTCGACGCGCTGGCCGAGGACTACTGGGAAACCGGAGAGTGTTTCTTGGAGGTCGTGTTCAACGACGACAACCCCAAGATGGTGACAGGTCTCTACCACATCGAGTCCGCGCAGATCAACGTGGAACTCGAAGAGGAGAACAAGAGTAAAAAGTTCCACTACCTGGTTCAAGGGGATGCCGGAGGAGGGGAGCTGAAAATCATGGCGCAGTGGGGCGATCTGCAAGATCTCAAAAGGCGCTTCAATGTCACCTCTCCTGGGGAAGGTTCTGACGACCTGGACGGAATCCCCTATGTCTCGGCCAACGACGCTCCTGTCACTGACCATGGTGGGGCGGCTGCCAGCGGGGATATTGTGAACAGCGAGGTCTTGCATATCCGCCAGGCCACCAACAGATCTCCGTACTACGGGTACCCCGACTACATGAGCGCGGTGCCTAGCATCGAGCTGGTGCAGTGTATGACGCAACACGAGTTCGACTTCTACTTCAACCGAGGTGTCCCGCAGTTCATGCTGTTCCTGCTCGGCAAGAACATTGGAGGCTGCTGGGCTCAGATTGAGCAGATGATGTCCTCCAACCAGGGAATGGGCAACTCGTTCAAGTCGAACGCCGTCCACATCCCCGGCAACCCCGAGGAGACGGTCGTGCAGGTCGAGAAGCTTGCGATGGAGGATGCAGGCAACAGCGGCTTCTCCGAGAAGTCCGGCACGCTAGACATGCGCATCGCCACCGCGCACGGCATGCCTCCCCAGCTCGCGAACATCGCACTACCCGGCAAGATCGGCGGCGCCAACGAAGGGCCCAACGCGATGCTCACTTTCCAGATGCGCAAGCTGGGTCAGGCGCAAAAGAACTTCTCAGGAATGCTAGCGCGCTCGCTCGGCTCCAAGGACATTTCGTTCCTGCAACCGGAAGGCGAGCCCAAGTCGCTGTCCGCTGACTTGTTCCTCGCCAAGAATGCGAAGTCCACGGACGAGAACGACATGCCTCAGTTCGTGCAGCCGGGCAACGGATTCAACACCATCTTGGATGGTATCTCGCTAGGTGCTGCGGAGACGCTCAACACCATGAAGGAGCCTATCGCAGGTTCCGGGCGCGATCTCAACGACGGCAAGCTTGGCGGGGCGCGCGACCGCAAGCCGGGTGATCCGAAACAGTCTCGTCCGGCGGCAGGTCAAGGCAAGCCGAAGCCCAAGGCGAAGTAGTGGAAATCGACAAGCGGCGCCTGACGCGGCGCATCCTCGAAGACCTGGGACAGCAGGAGCTTGCTCGGGTCAAAGGGCTGATCGGGTCCACCACCTTGCGGAACGCGATCCGACTCATCATCACCGAGTCGGAGGATCGAGGCGACCTTTTCATCCCGCACTACTGGGCCATCTGGTACCATGACGGTCGAGGGTCCGTGTCTCCAGTCACTGCGCGCAAGCTGGTGTTCTTCGACGACCCTCGGGACGATCCCCGGATCAAGGGCGGGCGTCCGGTCAAAGAGTCACAGGTGCGCCGCCTCACCCGGGCGCAGTACCAGGAGGGGCTCAGGCGCAACAGGCTGCGTCCTCCCGGCTCGCGCCCGTTCATGTATGTCGTGGACAGCGTAGGCCCGTCGCGCCCTCAGCCGTTCTTCACGCAGCTTGCAGAGGGCGCTGCCGAAAGAGCGGCTCCCGTGGTCGAACGCGAATTCGAACGGGAGCTGCTGAGTTGGATCGACAATGACCCGGACACGCGAAGTGAGACGCGCATCGCTGACTTCGGACTAGGGCTCTAGAGCGGCGGCAGGCCCTCGCGCTCCAGCTCGGGTGGCGTGTCCTTCGGAGGAGTCTGCGACGGACGCGGGCCGGGGACGTGCATGTCTTCCTGGCATGATCGCAGCGACAGCGCAGTGGTGGCGAGCACCATCAGTAGCAGGGTGTATTTCATTTCGGTTTGATCTCCAGGGTGGCGGTCGTGGGAATCAGGATCTGGGTGTAGCCCTTGGGTGCGCCGGTCTCGCGGACGTATCGCGCCGCGCCCTTCCACACCACGTCGCCGATCTCGCGGCCCGTGTCGGCCTCAGAGATGGTCAGCTTGACGTGATTGCCGTCGATGCTCAGGGTCTGGGCGAGTCTCATTAGATTTCCCTCATGGCCGCACGGGCGTCGAGTTCTTCCTCGGTGATCTCCCACGTCCAGCCTCCGAAGTAGGCCATCGTAGCGCCGATCTTCACCTGCTCGTGCTGGACGTGCCCGGCGCGCGGGAACAATCGCACCACGTTGAAGGTGGTCATGTGGCCGTAGGACTCGGCAGGGCCCGGCAGATAGCCCGCGCCGACCGCTGCCGGGTGCGCCATCACGCCAGTCTGCGACCACTCCGTCACCCCGGTAGCGAGCGTGCCCATTGTCACCTGCTCGGGGTTGTGCATGTGGCCGTTGGTGCCGTTGGTGCCGAACCGGGCCATGTGCTTGGCCGCCGAACCTTTGCCGGTCAGGAAGCCGTGGACGATCGTGTAGAACGGGCGACCGTAAGCGTCAGGGAGCGTTTCCCAGTTCTGTGAGATGTCGTTGCGGCGCATGCGCGCTGACGGGTTGAGGAACGTGGCGCGAGCGATCAGCCCCACCTCGTGTTCGTCGAGCCCCATCAGTTCGTGGTATTTCAACGAGTCCATCGAAATGAACATCGGCGCAGAGTCCGCGAGCGCAGTCACCATGCGAACGTCATGGTTGCCCATCACGAGCTTCACATCGGCGTCCGGCAGCAGCTCGCGCGTCTCGCGGAAGAGTCCTTTGGCGAAGTCACATTCCTGTTGGAGCGTCATCGCGAACGCGCCTGGAAGCTGCCGGTGCCTGGACAAGCTCGGGAAGTCCACCACGTCGCCGTTGTAGCGCACGCCGTCCGGCTGGACCAGCTCCATCACCTCGAACCAGACACGCAGCGCGAAGGGGTCGCAGAACTTCGAGTGGAAGTCGGAGCCAATCTGGAGCGTTACCATGTCGCTGGTCATGTCCAGGTTCGAGTACGCGTCGTCCCAAGGTCGGACGTTCGCGTCGGCGTACTCCATGATCTGCTGCGCGCGCAACGTCTTGGAGATATTTCGCTCGACCTGCTTCGACCCGAGGGAGTCGGCGATACCAGCCTGTCGCTGGAACTCGGCCCAGGTGCCGATCAGATAACGCACCAGCACAGGCGAGTAGTAGCCCAGGTCGCGGTACCGATCGCGTGAGGCGGAAGGCCCCAGGATGTGCCGGGGAATCTCCGCAACGCGCCGAAGGTCTACGCACAGGCGCTCGCGCACCTTTTTGGCGAGTGCCGGATCGCGCTTGACACGAGAGATCAGGTCCACGTTCGCCTCGCGAGCCGTGATGGCCTTGGCCATCATCGCGTCGAGTTCTTTTTGGCGCTGCTCGGCTGCGCTGGGCTTTTTCTTAGTCACTACAGTCTTTCTGTGGCGGTGGAGAGGGCGTAAACAAGGTCTTTGGCAGGCATGCCCAGCAAGTCTGCTGCCTGGGCCACGGCCTCAACCGATAACCCCAGAAAGAGACAGTTCCGTCTCAAGTCAATCTCAGCCTGCGAGAGAGGTTTGTCAGCCATGTTGTTCGGATGCCCATCGGGCGAGGAGGATTGCGTCCCCGGCGTGTTTCCACTGTCCGGGAGTGATGTGCTTGAACTCGGGCGGGACGTGCAGCGGGCGCGCGTATCGACCATCCCCGGTGCCGACGACAGAGGAGCCCCATCCGAGGTCCCTATACAGTCGGCCCTGCATCGCGTGCTTGGCTACACCTCCCTTCCATTCCTTGGGGGTCGGGATGACGATGCGCTTCGCCGAGGGGAACTCGCGCAGGCACCACATAGCGGCCATGCCCGTAGTGTGCGCGAGCGTGAAAAGGTCGGCCGGGCGAGCCTTGCGACGATCGATCTGCTGACCCTCGATCGCAATGGTGCCTACTTGACAAACATCAGGGCCGTCCCCGATCGAGTAGTCCAGCAGGCGTGCCATGCGAACCTGGGACTGCTCGCCCGAGCGGTTGGCCCCG
>JAJDDR010000133.1 GCA_029260255.1 Phycisphaerae bacterium | reverse complement strand
CACGGATCGATTGGTGGGGATGAGGTCATGCTTTCAAGCAGGACATGCAAGGCTGCACGACGGCTGTTCGCATCCAACGTCTCATCGACGCCGACGGGCTCGACAACGTGATCGGCGCGGTCCGCGCTGCTGCCCCGCTCGCCGAAGCTGGGAGGGGTCGGCCTCGAACAACTTCTGAGCTTGCAGTATCATGGCATCATGCAAAGCAAGGCCGCAACCGTCGAGGAGTACCTCTCCGAGTTGCCCGAGGAACGTCGCGAAGCGTTGGCGGCGGTCCGCGACGTTGTCCTCGAGAATCTTCCCAAGGGCTACGAGGAGGGCATGCAGTACGGAATGATCGGGTACTTCGTGCCTCACAGCGTTTACCCGTCCGGCTACCATTGCGATCCGAGGCAACCGCTGCCGTTCGCGGGGTTGGCGTCGCAGAAGAACCACATGTCGATCTACCTGATGTGCGTCTATGGCGACCCGGAGCACGAAGCGTGGTTCCGGCAAGCCTGGGAGAAGACCGGCAAGAAGCTGGATATGGGCAAGTCCTGCGTGCGATTCAAGAAGATCGACGACGTGCCCTTGAAGGTCGTAGGCCAGGCGATCAAACGAGTCCCCGCAAAGAAGTTCATCGCGCGCTACGAGTCGGTGGTGCAATCGATGGGCAAGGGCACCGCCAAGGCGCGCACGCGCCGGAGCGCGAACGCGCCGTGACTCCCTGCCTCTCCCCTCTCCGAGAAACCGGTCAATGCCCGGGATTCGGCGACGCGGCGGTCGCTGCGTAAGAACCGGCTAATGAACCGAGACGCCGAGAGCGGCGCCCGCAGTAGTCTACGCACTTCGATCGAAAACGACCCCGACCTTGAAGCCGTCGTAGCCGCGTGGGCGGACCTGCCGGACGCCGTGCGGGCGGGCATCCTGGCGATGGTCCGGGCATCGGGGGGCGACGAATCCGAAACGAACCAACGATCATGACCACCGCGTCACGTTCCAGGCGAGCGAGCGGAATTTCTGCATCGCCGTCAATTCGCCAATGGTCACGTGGCCCAGAGCACTCCACGGCATCAGTTTTGAGCGCCACGCCCTTCGATCGCCCCAGAACACCATCAACCGAAATCGTGGTCGTTCTTCTGGGGTGCGACGGACAATCGGTGCGCAGACGTCTATGTCCGGACGTGGTCATGGACGTTGAGGTAGGAATAGGAGCCTCGCCAAGGCCTTGTCGTAGCGGGCTTGCGCGAGTCGGTCGTGGGGGTCTCGGTTGAGATCCTTGACCGTGCGGGGTTGTTTGGGACGGGGGCTCGCGCAACCGATCTTGCGGAAGCGTTCCATGAGGCATTCGCGGAACAGCAGGGGCGCTGGTGCGCCGATTGGCCAGCCCCTGAGCCGGCGTAGCGTACGGAAGTCGCCCGGACGGACCATGTTGCCGTGGGCGAGCGCGTTGCGGAGATTGTGCAACTGCCGGTAGTAGTGGGCCGCCGCACCTTCCATGCCCCGACGCTTGCCAGACTTCCATGGGTAGCGTTTGTGACCGACGTTGTAGGGCCGCTGAACGGGGGGCGCTCTCCGGTCGATGCGATCTAGCGTTGGCCAGGGGATCGAGTTGATCAGCGCAAGCACGTCCTCGATGCCGACTTGCCCGGTGCCGGGGTGAACGAGCGTCTCGAACGCCGAAATCCACTGTGCGATTCGCGTCCCAAGGTCGAATGCGTTGGACTCTGTTTCTTGAAGCTGGCGGGCGGCGTTGAACACGATCGCCATCGCTCTGAAGACCTGCCTCAGTGCGTCACGTTTTTGCCTCTCCGCGAGGAATTGCCTCACCGCACGGTCGAAGCCGTGCAGCAGTTGTTCGTCCCAGAACCTGAAATCGTCCGGTTGCCGTTGCGGCAAGTAGAGCGGTGTCATCGGTCGGAATCGTCGGACCGAATTAGCCATGGCCCGGAGTCCGGGGCTGACGATCGTGAAGTCTCCGTCATCCATCGTGATCGGCAGGAGGTCGAAGTAGTCGGAAGCCACGATGGCTGACATCGATCGATTGTTGCTCTTAACCGTAACTCCGTTGGTGATGTAGCAGAGGGCGAGTGCGTCGCGGCACACGCGCGGTACGCCACTGCGGACCACGTCTTGGACGTTCGTCGCTCGAAGCAGCATGATGCCGACTTGGCCTATCGAATTGCCCTGAACATCGTGGTAGTTCTCAGCGAGAATCAGCGATCCCTTCCGTTGCTTGTCGTCCTTGAGATCGTATCGCCGCAAGTGTTCCGTGGTGCAGAATGTGACCGGACCGATCGACACGGGTTCCGGCAGGCACGCTGCGGGCAATACCCTGTGGATGACGAACCCATCCGACGTTTTCATGTCGCCTACCTCCAATCGACGAAGATGTGTCGCTCTGCCATGCCGAAGCCGTGGTGTTGGCGGCGACGACGGTGGCGACGGGGCGCGAGTTACGGCTGCGGGTGGTTCGCAGTTTCGCCGTTCCACGGTCGGGTGGCGGGGAGTTGGCCGGTGACCAGTTGGCGGAACATGAGCAAGTCGAACGGGGTGACCTCGCCGGTGCGGTTGGTGTCGACGTAGTCTTCGGGGGTGCCATGGGTCGGGACGTAGATTTCGCTGACGATCTGACGGAAGCGCAACAGGTCGAACGGTCCGACCGCGCCGTCCTGATCCACGTCGCCGGGCAGAAACAAGAAGTCGATGCGATCCGGCTCCTCGACGCCGGGTCCCAGGTTGCCAAGGCTCTGGATGGGATTGCCGCAAAGGTCTTCGACGACGGCCGTGATGGTGGTCCACTCACTCAGGGGCGGTGGGGACGCAAGCGTTAGCGCAACGACCGGGTTCTCGGAGTCATCCACGGCAACGATGGTCGGAGGTTCGCCGCCCGTGCTGCTGACGGCGAACGACGCGGCAGACAGCGCGCCGCCGCCGATCGCTTGGACCGGTTCATTGAACACGAAAACAACCTCATCGATGCCGATATCCGGAAACTCGCCGTTGGAACTCTCGGTTCGCGGGTCCACATAGCCTGTGAAGGGTCTGGTATCGCCAGTGAGTCCAAGCCCGTGCACAACGGTCGGCTCCACGGTATCGACTAGAGTGAAGATGCACGCACTTTCAACGCACGCATTGCTGGTGCAAAGGTCGCCGTCATCACAGTGGAAGTTTTCTATACAGTAGATGCCCGCAGTGTATTCATACGCGCCCATGTCGACCACAGGCGGTGGACCACAGTCGAGAGGTCCTTGGGAGCAGTCTGGTACGAACGGATCGTCGTTGAACCGGAGGATTCCGTCGGCATCGAGGGGTGTAGCTTCGTCGGTGTCGCCATCTTCATCCAGATCCTGGGTGTCCGCCGGCACGAGGTTGTTGTGACCTGCGTCGATACACGGCGATCCGAACGACAGGCGGAGATTGTCGTCCAATGTCCCGACAACATCGTCGATGCCATCATGATCCATGAACAGCGGGTCCGCATCGATATTCGTGTTGCCCGACCAGCCACCCATTACGCAACTGTACGATACGCTCGCTGGCCCGGAAACCTGAGATGAAGCACCCGTACCATCAACGTCGCTGTTGCCCCACAGAATGCAGTTTACCAGGGAGCCACCGAATACTCCCCCTCCTTCTTCAGCAGCATGGTTACTACTGAAGGTACAGTTCGCCACCGTAGCTTGAGCCTGATGGCCGTAAATGCCCCCGCCCCTTCGTGCCCAGTTGCCACTGAAAACGCAGTTCACCAGTGTCGCGTGACACTCGTTACCCGCATTGTACATGCCACCGCCCCACCCGCCTGCAACGTTGCCGACGAACACGCAGTTGATCAAGAGAGGCGTGCTCTCATCAGTAATCGCGAGGTTGAACATGCCACCTCCCGGATTACCACTATGAGCTGCGTTCTCCACAAACGAGCAGCCAATGAAGATTGGACTGCAGTCCTCGTTGTATACTCCCCCGCCTTCGCCAACGTTGTCATAGAAGACACAATTCACGACCGTGGGGCTGCCGCGCCAGTTGTACATTCCGCCGCCGTTGTGGTGTGGAGGAGACGTGGTGCGCCCCCGCGTGACCACGAACCCGTCAAGCACAGCTGAGGCATCTGTCAGACTACCCGTAACCACGTGGTGAGCGTTGGGTCCGGGCCAATCTCCGCTCAGGGTCGTTGGGTTCGCATCAGGGTCGCGTTCGTCGAGGTCGCTTTCATGTCCGGCGAACCCGCCATAGATTCTGACGTTGTTAAGTAGCTGGAAGGTCGACGTAGAGTCCCCGGTGCCACGGTCTGGCCTGTACACTCCAGCCGCCACCCATATCTCGTCACCGGCACCTGCGATATCAAGGGCATCCTGTAAGTCGGTGAATGCGTCCTCCCAGTTTGCGCCTGTGACGTCGCCCGAGGCATCCCAGTCGACGTACCGCACCGTATCGCCGTGGGCAAGCACCGCGAACGAGAAGACCGTTGCAGCGTGGGTCAGAGCGGTGGTTGCCGATCTTGGGAAGATCATGAAGTCTACCTCCTTGGAAGTGTGTCGCGATCCGCTCGCGATCGTGCGCTAGTGTACGACGCCGTGCGGCGTAATTCAACAGGGTGCGGCGTAATGCGCTTGGGCCGCGTGTTTGGGCGGGTGGTTGGGTTTCAGGACGCGGAAAAACCCCCACCAAACGCGGAACCACGATAGAATCGCGGCATGCCAAGAGGAAGGCCATTCCAGCCCGGCAACCCCGGTGGGCCGGGACGACCGAAGGGGACGGTTCCTCTCTCGCGGATTCGCCGCGAATTGCAGGGACTCTGGGACGAGTTGGACGGTGTCGAAATGGTCCGCACGCTCGCGAAGAAAGACCCCCGGTGGTTCGTGACGTCGGTCCTGTCGCTCCTGCCGCGCGTCAAGGAGATCGACACGAGTCTGACGGTATCGGCCGACATTCGGTTGGCCGTCGACTCGGTG
>JAJDDR010000132.1 GCA_029260255.1 Phycisphaerae bacterium | reverse complement strand
CGCGCCATTCGATCCGTGATGTGGATCGGCCGCCGGCTGGCCCGACTCTTGGGAACCCAGAGGCCATCAGCCGTTAGGCACCTCTGTTGGAGTTCCGGCCGGACGCGATCAAGGTCCGGCTTCTTGACGTCGAGGATGATCTCACGAACTTCGAGATCCAAGTCGCCCACCTGCAGGAACTGAACCTCCTGGAACCGAAAGCCGCCTTCGCAGATGAACACAATCAGGTTGACGATCTGCGTGTCATTATGCCGACCCGCAACCTCGATGATCGCGTTGATCTGGTCCGGGTAGATGGTGGGAGGCGGCAGCGTTCGCTCAGGCAAGCGGTCCAACTCGGCCTGCCTGCCCGTCGCCGCCGGATTAGGCCCCTGAACGAGCCTGCGCTTGTAGATCGCGTATCCGACGAAGTTGTGAACTGCATCGAGATAGTCGTTCACGGTTGTCGACCGCAAACGACGATGCTTCTTCAGATGCAGCAGGAACTCCTGAACAGCGACGGAGTTACGTCCTGCACGAAGCTAAGCCGACGCGACTCCATCCAATCTGCCAGGTACGCAAGTCGACCGCGCAGGTTCTTCAGATGCTCGTGAGTGCGCTCGAGCGTCTCCAAGTACGCGAGAAACTCGGCTGTGGTTGTGCGAAGCAGGACGGGACGTTCCTTCTCGGGAACCATCTCCGGGAACTGCTTGCGCTTGAACAACTCCTCGTTGAGTTTGGTTGCCACAAGCCGAGCGAACGCGAGTTCCGTTTCTCGCGTGCTCTTTGTAACCTGCCGTAGACGCTTACCACGGCGATGTCTCTTGCCGGTCTTGTCCGGCTCCTCCCAGTAGATCCACCAGAACGGGCTTCTGCGCGTGAGAAACAGCGTGACCTCGCCCACTCGCTCAGATTTTGCCCACTTGTTGGATGACTTCTCCTTTCTCGCCATGCCTCATCTCCTTTCCGCGGAGACGCGGGGCTTTCGGCGAAACTCAATCTGACCACTCTTGATCCCTTTCAACCATCGCTTCAGCTCGGCAGCCGAGTGATACCACCGGTTGCCGAGCCTGAAGCACGGGAGTTGAGTGTAGCGCCTTTCCTGGCACCAGTCCACGACGGTTTTCGGTGACTTGCCGAGGGCGGCAGCCAGCTCAGCCGAGGTACAAGGATCGGGAAGCTCGTCGATCTTGGATTTCGGGTCGCTGAAAGTCACGACCGGTCCTCAGCGGGGTCAACGCGCTTGCTCGGACAGGCGTTGGCCCCGGCTTCGCCGCCCTCGCTGGTGGCAGCTGGCCAGCGCTCGCTGACCCGGAGGGCTTCGAACACCTTCTGCGCCACGACCGCGACGGCGGGCAAATCCTCCGGCCAGAAGCGACTTGTTTTGCACCAAGCTCCGTCCGCGTCGCGGTAGTTCTTGACCAGTTCAACCTGGACATGCTCGCGGAGTTCGCCGTTCACCGTTCTTGTGTTCGACCACGTCGTCGCGGAAACTCCGCCGCAGCGCAGGACGTGCTTTGGAGCCTTGCTCAGGTCGGTGGTCGTGTGCTCGTCCATGGGGAAGACCTCCATCTCGTATCTTCTTGCTGCCAACTCGATGGGCCGAGTGGCCGGACACATTCGGAAGCGCCGGCAGTCAAATCTTCCTCTCACAGATCCCGAAAGATCGCTACATGGTTTGGGCCGGTAGCCAGTCCGCCGAATCCTGTCCAAGCGCGCCTGCGTCTCGTGGCGGGTGTAGCGCGCCGGATCTCGCTCGCTCAGGCGGTGGGCGACTTCGTCACCACCCTCTAGCCACCCGCACTGCGTCAGAAAATCCATCCACGCTGGCTCCGGAATGGCAGCGGCATTCCGACCGATCCACTTAACGAACTCGCAGGCCTCAAACTGATTCATGTCGCCGCGTGCGAGCCGGAGTTCGGCACGAGTCTCTTGGCGATCGGTGTGGTCGTCGGACGCCGACACGTACCGAAGCTGCTCCGCCAGCAGATTTTGCCGCCCGCCAATTACAGGTAGCGCCAAGAAGCAAGATCGCCGGTGAGGCCTTCCATCTCCAGGCGTGCCTTTGTAATTAACCGTGCCGATGACACGGATGATCCTCGGCAGGTCCATGATCGGATCGATGCGCGCGCCCTGAGGGAGTGGTCCGACCTCTGCGATCCAATGCCGCTCCATCGCCTTCAACGCTGAGGCAGTGTCGGAATCAATTTCAACCGGAGTGATCGGGTTGATGACGTAGACACCGTTGCCGCTCAGCGCCACGGCGGCTGTGCCGACGAAACCCTCGAGCTTGAGCACGCTTTGAGCGACTTCGACACATGCCTCGAGTTCTTCGTTGCTGGCGGGCCGCCCATCACGCCGAACAGAAGTGTCCACGTCGATGTCCAGAGCAACCGCTGTGACGAATTCAATATCATTTGCTCTGGCGACGTTGCCGTCGGCACCGCCTCGCGCGGGCCGCCACGTGTTCAGCATTGTGCCGAATGGCTCGACCGGACGAGGTTGCAGCCCGACGTAGACATGGTCGCCAACGCGGTTTCGTTCAAACGCCAGGTCGACGAACGACTCAGCATTGTCGACGTACGCGACCCAAGGTCCCCGATTCCCCAGGGCGCGAAGTTCGGTCAGTCCGCACAGCTCGTGGCCAAGGAGCAGGTACATTGCGCGGGCGTGCTCGCGTCCGTCCTTCTCGGTGATGCTGGGAATCTCGATGCGCGCGTCGGACACTAACGTGCTCCTTGGCGTTGCAGCTTGCCAAGCCAGATTACGCCGGCGTCGTCGCGGCGGATCTCCTCGAGCTTCTCTGGAATCAAGCGGGAGGGGTACAGGAGGAAACGCAGGCGACCGATGTCGGAGTGAGCGCGGACACTACTTTGAAGATGTCTGAGGAGTCTCACCACGTACCAGGACCACTCCTCGGCCCGTCGGATTGGGATCACGCCGCACGCGGCGTCATAATGGTGGTCCCGGCTTAGTGCTTCGCTGGTTATGCGCAGTCCTGAACCTCTCGGGTTGACTGGCTCAGCGAAGATCTCTTCAGCATCACACTCCACTGCAAGCCGCACCAGCTGGTCCACAGAGTCAGCCATGCAGGAGACCTTCGGGAGCAGTGGGCAGAACATGGCGTAGGTTCGCAAGCCGCGATAATGGGCCTCCCAGAACGCGGCCATACGCTGCGTAATCGGCGAGGTGTTCGGTTCGATCGTCGAGATGACCTCGTCCATTGATGGTGTTGCCGTGATGCTCAGGCCGATGAGGACGCGATCGCGATGCTTTTCGATAAGATCGTAGTCATGGATGATCGCCGCGTTCTTGGTGAGGATGCGCACAGTCCAGCCCGGCTCAGCGAGGATGGCCTCCAAACACCGTCGCCCAAGGTCATGTTTCTGGGCTTCAGGTGACCATGCATCTACGGTGGTACAGAGCTGCACCATTCCGCGCTCTCTGATCCGCCGGGCGTCGCGGGCGACGCGTTCCGGTGTCGTGGGATCGACAATCGCATAGCCGCGGTCGAAAGGGTCGAGGCCAAGAGCCTTGAAAGCCGGATGCATACGCAACAGCGATGGTGTGCTGCAGTATGTGCACTCGTGTCCGCAGCGGATTCCCACGTTGACGGCATGCGTAGCGAGTTTCTTGCGCTCGAACTCCTTCGTCCGAGTGATGCCGGCTTTGAGTGCGTATTCGTAGACTTTCATGGAGATCTCCTCAGTGGCGAGCGTGCCAGGCGCCTGGCTACACCA
>JAJDDR010000131.1 GCA_029260255.1 Phycisphaerae bacterium | reverse complement strand
CTGCGACGCGGTGCTCGATTGTCAGGCGGGCACGGCCGTGAATTGCAGCGACGGGGTTGTCTGCACCGTCGACTCGTGCAACGAAGCGACCAACGCCTGCGACAACACGCCCGACAACGCCGCCTGCGGCGATGGGATATTCTGCAACGGGGCGGAAACCTGCGACGCGGTGCTCGGCTGTCAGGCCGGTGGCGACCCGTGTCCCGGCCAACTGTGCGACGAGCCGACCGGCACGTGCGTCGACTGCACGATCAACGCCGACTGCGACGACGGCCTGTTCTGCAACGGCGCCGAGACCTGTGTTGCCAACGTGTGCCAGGCCGGAACCGCGGTGAATTGCGCCGACGGCGTGGTCTGCACGGACGATGCCTGCAACGAGACGACCAACTCGTGCGACAATGTCGCCAACAACGCCAACTGCGACGACGGGCTGGCGTGCAACGGCGCGGAAACATGTGACGCGGTGAGCGACTGCCTGGCGGGCACGCCGGTCAATTGTGACGACCTCGTGGCCTGCACGACCGATGCGTGCAACGAGCCCGGCGGCACGTGCACCAATACGCCGAGCAACGCCGCTTGCGACGACGGCCTGTTTTGCAACGGCGCCGAGACCTGCGACGCCTTGCTCGATTGTCAGGCGGGCACAGCCGTGAATTGCAACGACGGGGTGGTCTGCACCGTCGACTCGTGCAACGAAACGACCAACGTCTGCGACAACGTCGCCGACAACGCCGCGTGTGACGACGGCCTGTTCTGCAACGGCGCCGAAACCTGCGACGGCGTACTGGACTGTCAGGTGGGCGGCAACCCCTGCCCGGGTCAGAGCTGTGACGAAGTCGGTAACGTCTGCGTCAACTGTCTGGTAGACGCCGATTGCGACGACGGCCTGTTCTGCAACGGCGCCGAAACGTGCGCCGCGGGTGTCTGCCAGGCCGGCACCGCGGTGAATTGTGCGGACGCCGTGGCGTGTACCGACGATTCCTGCAACGAGGCCACGAATTCGTGTGACAACGTCGCCAACAACGCCAACTGCGACAACGGCCTGTTCTGTGACGGCGCCGAGACGTGCGATGCGCTGCTCGATTGCCAGGCGGGAACCGTCGTCAACTGCAACGACGCCGTCGCCTGCACCGACGATTCGTGTAACGAAGCCACCAACTCTTGCGACAACGTCGCCAACAACGCCAACTGCGACAATGGGTTGTTCTGCGACGGCGCCGAGACGTGTGACGCGCTGCTCGATTGCCAAGCGGGAACCGCCGTCAACTGCAACGACGCCGTCGGATGTACCGTTGACTCGTGCAACGAGGCGACCAATGCGTGCGACAACGTCGCCAGCAACGCCGCATGTGACGACGGCCTGTTCTGCAACGGCGCGGAAACGTGCGACGCCGTGCTGGACTGCCAGGCGGGCGGCAACCCCTGCCCGGGTCAGAGCTGTGACGAAGTCGCTAACGTCTGCGTCAACTGTCTGGTAGACGCCGATTGCGACGACGGGGTCTTCTGCAACGGCGCCGAAACCTGCGTCGCGGGCAACTGCCAGGCCGGAACCGCGGTGAATTGTGCTGACGCCGTCGCCTGCACTGACGATTCGTGCAACGAAGCCACCAACTCTTGCGACAACGTCGCCAACAACGCCAACTGCGACAATGGCCTGTTCTGCGACGGCGCCGAGACGTGCGACGCGCTGCTCGGTTGTCTTGCCGGCACGACCGTCAACTGCAACGACGCCGTCGCCTGCACGGACGATTCGTGCAACGAAGCCACGAATTCCTGCGACAACATCGCCAATAACGCCAACTGCCTCGACGACGGCGTGTTCTGCAACGGCACCGAATTCTGTGATGCCGTGGCCGGCTGCTTGTCGACGGGCAATCCGTGTGCCACGAATCAGACCTGCAACGAAGCCACCGCGACGTGCGATGCCGGCGGGTTCGTGGGTGAAGGGTTCATCCTGTCACGGAATCCTGATTTCTCCACCGATGATCGCACGTTCTTCAGGAACGAGACGATGTACATGCTGATGTGGTCGGACGTGGTGGATTTCAACAACCTCGACCGGTCCCGGTGGGAACTGAAGTCGGTCCTCGCGGGTGACCGGATCAGGCAGCAACTGACCAATCACTTCGACTTCAGTTACACGGCGTCGTTCGCGTTGTCCGGCCTGCCGAACGCTGAGACCGAGTGGACCTGGAAGGGCGAGGTGCGGGACCCCAACTTCCAGTACAAGCCATCGGTCCTGGTGACCGTTCTCGACGCGCCGGCGTGCACGATCAACGCCGACTGCGACGACGGTCTCACCTGCAACGGCGCCGAGACCTGTACGGCCGGCGCGTGCCAACCGGGCACTCCGGTCAACTGTGACGACGGCGTCTTCTGCAACGGAGCCGAGACTTGCGACGAGCTTCTGGGCTGCGTGGCGGGCACGCCGGTCGACTGCAACGACGGAGTGTTCTGCACGGACGACGCCTGTAACGAGGCAGCCGGCGCGTGCGACAATATCCCGAACAACGCGTTCTGTCCCGACGACGGTGTGTTCTGCAACGGTGCCGAGTTCTGTGACGCGGTTGTCGGCTGCTTGTCGACCGGCGATCCGTGCGCCGCGAACCAAACCTGCAACGAGGTCACCCTGACGTGCGACGCCGGTGGAGGATTCACCGGTGAAGGCTTCATCCTGTCGCGGAATCCGGATTTCTCCACCGACGATCGTGCGTTCACCCGCAACGAGACGATCTACATGCTGATGTGGACCGACGTTGTGAATATGAACGACATCAGCCGCGCGCGGTGGGAATTGAAGGACAACCCCGGCAACCGGATCAGGCAGCCGCTGACCAACAATTTCGACTTCAGCTACACGGCGTCGTTCAACCTCACCGGGCTCCCGTCCAACGAGATCAACTGGACCTGGAAGGGCGAAGTCAAGGACAACGGCGGAACCCGGTACAAACCGTCCGTCGCCGTTACCGTGCTGCCGTAGGGCACGCGGCGACAGACCCAAAGCCGATTGATCAGTCGTTTTGATCGATCGGGTCGGTTTCACGATTGCGATAAGAAGCGGCGCCATCAGGGCGCCGCTTTCTTTGCGCGCGCAAGGTTCGGTCAATTACGCGGACAACCACTCTTTGCGCGAGCCGCCGCAACCGATACACTCTCGGCGGTGATCCGCGGCGAGCAACCGCGACGAAACCACGGAGAGAGGCTTACATGAGTCAATTCAAGAAACGATCCGTTGCCATGATCGGCTCCTACGTCCCTCGAAGGTGCGGCATCGCGACGTTCACCCACGACCTGTCCACCGGAATCGCAAACACCATCTTCGAACAGCCCCTGCCGGAATCGACACGCGTCGGAATCGTGGCCATGAACGACACCGACGAGGGCTACACCTACGAACCGCAGGTGGTGCACGAAATCAGGGACCACGCCAAAGAGGATTATCGGGCCGCGGCCGATTTCCTGAACCACAGCAAGTTTGACGTCGTCTGCGTCCAGCACGAGTACGGCATCTACGGCGGTCGCGACGGGGACTACCTCCTGGCGCTGCTCGACCGCCTGACGAAGCCGATCATTGCCACGCTGCACACCGTCCTCGCCGAGCCCACGCCCGGGCAGTTGCACGTGCTCCAGGAGCTGTCCGAGTACGGCAGCGCCATGATCGTCATGGCCGATCGCGCCAAGCGAATGCTCAAGGAGATCTACGGCGTTCCGCCGGAGAAGATCCGGATGATCCACCACGGTGTCCCGGACGTGCCGTTCGGAGATACCGAGCCCTTCAAGGCCCGATTCGAGGTCGCCGGCCGCCCGACGATTCTCACTTTTGGCTTACTCAGCCCCAATAAGGGAATCGAAACCATGCTCGATGCGCTGGCCCGCGTGGTGCCCGAACACCGCGATGTCGCCTACATCGTGCTCGGAGCGACCCATCCCGGTGTCCGGCGCGAGTCGGGCGAGTCCTACAGGTTCGACTTGGAAAAGCGCGCCGTCAAACTCGGGATCCACGACAACGTCATCTTCCACAACCGCTACGTCTCCCTCGAGGACCTGTGCGAGTACCTCCGCGCCGCGGACGTTTACGTGACACCCTACCGCTCGAAACAACAGATCGTCTCGGGAACCCTCGCGTACGCCGTGGCCTGCGGAACCGCGGTGGTTTCGACGCCTTACTGGTATGCCGAGGAGATTCTGGCCGACGATCGAGGCCGCCTCGTACCCTTCGACGACGTCGACGCGATGGCCGCGGCAGTGCGTGAGTTGCTCAGCGACGACGAAACACGCGCAAAACTACGCAAGAGCGCCTACGACTTCGGCCGAAAGATGGTATGGAGTCAAGTGGCCAAGGAGTACGACCGCGTGCTGGACGATGTCTGCCAACTGGAAGTCGCCGAGGTCGCCGAACCCCAGATCGCGAAACGGACCGCCCTGCGCCTCTCCCTGCCGGAAGTGCGGCTCGATCACCTGTACCGCATGACGGACGATACCGGGCTCTTGCAACACGCCGTGCACGCCACGCCCGACCGAAGGCACGGGTACTCCATCGATGACATCGCCCGCGGCCTGATCGTCGCGGCCATGCGATACCGGTTGTTCAAGGATGAAGAGGTTCTTGGACCTTTTCACACCTACCTCTCGTACATTCACTATGCGAGGACTGACAACGGGCGCTATCGAAACTTCATGTCCTACGATCGTCGTTGGATCGAGGAAGACGGAAGTAACGATTGCCAGGGACGCGTGCTGTGGGCCCTCGGCTACGTCGTTGCCCACCCGCCGGATGATTTGTCGCAGCGATTGTGCGAAACGCTTTTCCAGCAAACCGCCCCGATTTTCGAGTCCCTGCGGGGCGTTCGACCCGCGGCGTTCGCCATACTCGGGTGCCACTACTACCTGCGACAGGATCCCGACGCCGCAAACGTCGGCAACCTCATGCGGCGCCTCGCCGATGGAATCGTCGGGGAATTGCAGCACAACGAGTCCCACGACTGGCCCTGGTTCGAGGACGCCGCCACCTACGAAAACGGGCGCATTCCCCAGGCGCTCATACTCGCCGGATTGCAGTTCGATGACCAGGCACTCATCGATCGAGGCTGTCGAATCCTCGACTGGCTCCTCGAGATCCAGACCGGTGAGAATGGCCAGATCTCCCTCATCGGAAACGACGGATGGCTCCGCAAGGGCGAGCCCAAGCCCCGCTTCGATCAGCAGCCCGTGGAGATCGCCGCACTCGTGGGCGCCTGCAAGGCAGCCTACCGGGCGAGCGACGACCGCCGGTACCTGCACGAGATGCGCAGGTGTTTCGACTGGTTCCTGGGCACCAACGACCTCGGCCGGCCACTGGTCGACTTCAAGACACGCGGGTGCTATGATGGGCTGCTCGACAGCGGAGCGAACCAGAATCAGGGAGCTGAGTCTCTGCTCTCGTGGCTGCTTTCTCTCCTGACGATGCACGAGACGCAAGCGGGCGATTCGATCACAGCCGGCTAGCGCGGACGGGTGTTATCGGAATCTCGATGGGTGCGATTCAGGAGTCGGAGCTCAAGGAAGCCACCACCATCACTTGACGATATCCTCGTTCAGAAACGGATCATAGGACCGGACGGCATCGGTGTGCCCTCGAGGTAGAGGTAGCCCAGGAGCTTTTGGATATGCGTACGAAACGCAATGACTACGACTTGTTCACGCGGTATGACGGAAACCCCATTCTCACGACCGAGGTTTGGCCTTACCCCGCGCACACCTGTTTCAACGCAGGAGCAACCGTGTTGCGCGACGGGCGGACCCTGCTCCTGGTGCGCGTCGAGGATCGCCGGGGGATCTCGCATCTTACCAACGCCTTCTCGGCGGACGGTGTCACCAACTGGGAAATCGAACCGACCCCCGCGCTCGGACCCGATCCCGAACGCTACCCCGAAGAGGAATGGGGCATTGAGGATCCACGCATAGTCTGGGTCGACGAACTGAAGAAGTACGTTGTCACATACACCGCCTACTCGTCGGCCGGACCCGCCGTATCACTCGCAACCACCGAGGACTTTCACGACTTCGAACATTACCGCGTCGTCATCCCCCCGGACAACAAGGACGCCGCCCTCTTCACCGAGCGAATCAACGGACGCTTCGCTATGGTCCACAGACCCCAACCCGCCTCCAAGGGCGGGCTCGGCAACATGTGGATCTCCTACTCGCCCGACCTGAAACACTGGGGTGACCACCGCCGGATGCTCGAAGCCCGACGCGGCGCCTGGTGGGACGCCGGTAAGATCGGCCTGTCGCCCCCGCCGATCAAGACCGATCACGGCTGGCTGATCTTCTACCACGGCGTGCGCATGAGCCCCGCCGGGTGCATCTACCGGCTCGGCGTTGCCCTGATGGACCTCGAAAACCCCGAGAGGCTCGTCCGCCGCTGCGATGAGTGGATTTTCGGACCCGAAGCGGAGTACGAACGCGTCGGCGACGTCGGCGACGTCGTCTTCCCCTGCGGAACAACGGTGAACGAAAAGACCGGTGAACTCCGCCTCTACTACGGCGCCGCCGACACCACCATCGCCTTGGCCACCGCCAACATCAACGAGATCATCGACTATCTCATGAAGTCCGGGACGTAGCGGTCGCAGTCAATCCCGACGGGGCATCGACGCGCGGACTGCCCGACCGATTGACGATTGCGGATCGCCGTGTTTGAACCACAGAGGGCACGGAGTGCACAGAGAGGAATGTAGGGTACCCCGCCCCATCTTGGGGTGCGGGACGGACACCACCGGGACGGGGGGAGAGTTGTCAGTTTTCAGTTGTTCGTGAGGGAAAGCGTGGGGCATCGCCTTGGGAAGGCGCCACCCATCCCGGCCGGTGAAACCTGCCCCGTTCCTCCCTGCGGTGCAACACCCCGATCCGCAGTCGCCAATTGCCCCTCGTCCCCACTCTGTGCTCTCCGTGTCCTGTGTGGTTCAGTCTCTTCCGTCCTCCGTTGGCATCCCCCGACGTCTCGCGCGCCGCGTAACGCGATCATTCGTCGCGCACAAACGCGATCAGCGTCTCGCCCGGCTTCGGCTCGGCCGCCTTGTCCGGTGTGATGATCTGCAACCGCTCGTCGAGGTCGATCACGAAAAGCGGTGTCGCCGCTTCGCCGTAACGACCGCGGAACGCCGCATAGTCGAACTCCTCGGACAGGCGCGTCGCCTTCGCGCTGAACCCGCCGGCATACTTCCGCTCGAGCGTCGCATACGCGGTCTGTCCGTCGAACAGGCTGCGCCCCTGCAGGTATTTGTGCCCGGACGCTTTCCAACGATCCGGGTCCGGCGGCAACTGGAAGCAACCAACGCTCCCAAACACACGCGCGAACCGCTGAGTCGCCAGAGCGTTGACCCAGTCGTTCGGCGTGACCGCGAGAATACGACCCAGCCCGCTCAACTCGATCTCGTCGAGCGCGTGCTCTTCCAGAATGCTCCCCGAATAGGTACGAAGACCGGCCATGCGCGCCGCGCGCACGTTTTCGCGGTTGCTGTCGACCAGCAGGACGCCGAACCCCTCGCGCTGCAACAGCGACGCGATCTCCCGCGCCCACCCGTGAGCGCCCACGAAGAGAATCCCCTGCGGGTTCGACTCCGCCACGCCCAGCAGACGGGCGATCAGCGGTGCGCTCAGCCCGTACACAGCAACCGTCACGATGATCGTCAGGAATGTGGCCTGCACCAGGAGCCCCGCGCCGTCGTACCCCTGAGATTCCAGACGCATCGCGAACACCGACGAGATCGCGGCCGCCACGATCCCGCGCGGAGCCATCCACGCCAGAAAAATGCGCTGCCGAAACGTCAAACCCGATCCCAGCGTCGACACGAACACGCTCAACGGCCTCGCAACGAGCATGAGCACGGCCACGAACAACAGTCCCGGCCCCGCCGCCTCCGTCAGCGCCGAGAGTTCCAGCCGCGCCGCCAGCACGATGAACAACCCCGCGATCAACAGCACGCGCAGGTTCTCCTTGAACGCGACGATGTGCTCGATCTCCGCACGCTTCTGATTCGCCAGCGCGAACCCCATCACCGTCACGGCCAGCAGACCCGATTCGTGCTGAAACGAATTCGACAGCGTGAACGTCCCCACGACCAGCATCAGCGACACGGCACTCTTGAGATGGTCCGCGATCCAGTACCGTTGAAGGGCGATCACCAGAACGGCCGCCGCGGCCAACCCCAAACCGCCGCCCAGCACAATGGTCTTGACCACCCCGACCACCACGTAAACGGTCGCCTCCCGCGCCGCGCCGATGTGAATGACCTCGAAAACCAGCACCGTCAGCAGCGCGCCGATGGGATCGATCACGATGCCCTCCCAACGCAGCACCGGTCCCACCACGCCGGCCGGGCGAATGTGACGCAGCATCGGCGCGACCACCGTCGGTCCCGTTACCACCAGAATCGCCCCGAGCAGAACCGACAGTGACGGTTCGAGCCCGAGTATGAAGTGCGCCGCCAACGCCGTAACGCCCCACGTCACCACCGCCCCCAACGAGACCAGGTTGCGCACCACCGCCCCGGCTTCGGGCAACTCCGACACCTTCAGCGTCAGTCCGCCTTCATACAGTATCAACGCCACTGAAATGGAAACGATCGGGAAAAGAAGCGACCCGAAGATCTCGTCCGGGTCGATCCACCCCGTCACCGGACCCGCGATCAGCCCGAAACCGAGCAAGACCAGTATGGAAGGCAGCCCCACCCGCCACGCCAGCCATTGCGCGCTCACACCCGCAACAACGATTCCGGCGAGCAACGTCGGCAGGTTCTCGGACACGGTCCGACTCCGTCAGAGATGCCCCGCCGCGACACCTGCGTTCGCTTCACTTCGGATTCGGCACGTCACGCCAGGTGGTTGGCGTCGCGCACATGCGGCGGAACCGCATTCAGATCCCAGATCAGACCGACCGCCGACAGAACACGCAGCATGTAGTACGTGATGTCGATCTCCCACCAGTAAAACCCCTGCCGCGCCGCGCCCGGGTAGTAATGATGGTTGTTGTGCCAACCCTCGCCCAGCGTGAGCAGCGCCAGCAGGAAGTTGTTACGGCTCTCATCCGTGCTCTTGTACCGCTTCGAGCCGACCATGTGCGTCAGCGAGTTGATCGAAAACGTCGCGTGCGCCACCGCCACCGTCGAGATGAAGAAACCCCAGATCAGCATCTGAAACCCGCTCGTCTCCCACGACGGCGCCCACCCTTCCAACGCGACGCCCAGCAGAAACATACTCACACCCAACAACACCGGAACGACATTGTCGAACCGATTGAGAAACCGAAGCTCCGGGAACTTGGCCAGGTCCTTCACCGCGTCGAGATTCGTCGCGAAGTTCTTCTTCGACGTGATCCAACCAACGTGGCTCCAGAAGAACCCGTGCTGCAGCGCCGAGTGCCTGTCGTCCTCCTGATCCGACACCCGATGATGGTGCCGGTGATGCGCCGCCCACCACAACGGACCACGCTGCACCGCCGAGTTGCCGGCCACCGCGAACAAGAACTGCCCCACACGAGACGTCTTGAACGTGCGATGCGAAAAATAGCGATGATAGAACCCCGTGACGAAGAACATCCGGATCACGTACATCGCGAACGCGGCACCCACCGCGATCGGACTCCATCCAACCCAGATCACCGCAACGCACGCCAGATGCATCGCCATGAACGGGAGAATGCGATACCAATCAACGCGGAAGTCCTCCGCCGCATCGGGGTTAGCCGCCGGACCAACGACTTTGTTGTCAAACCAGCCGCCGATCGACCGAAGGACCCAGACGATATGGCTCTGCCGGTGGGCGGCCACGCCGGGCTTGGCGGCGAAACCCTCCCGCGCAGCGCCACCGCCCGCGCGCTTCTCGGTTTGTTCGGAGGGGGTGCCGATGAGCATCATCTTCTCGCTTATGGCTATTGGGAGCATTCAGAACGTGCGCCGTGAACACACAGGACGACACACATTAACCGCACCACGTGGCATCATACCCTCGGCCCGGCGCTCCCGCAAACAACCCGCCCACCGTGGCTGGGAAGCAAGGTGACGGCGACGTGTGGACGTGGATATGCCTGGATGCCGACAGCAAGTTGGTCGTCTCGTATCTCGTCGGGAAGCGTAACTGCACGTACGCGAACGCCTTCATGCTGGATGCGGCTGGTCGCGTTCTCCATAGCCTCCAGATGACAACCGATGGCCTGAAAATCTATCTGGACGCCATCGAGAACGCCTTCGGGCCGGAAGTCGACTACGCGTAACTCGTGAAGATGTTCGGTGACGACGGCGCTCACAAGGGGCCGGAGCGTAAGTACAGTCCCGGGACCTGCAACGGAACCAAAAAAAACACGCAAATCGGCGTACCCGACCAAGACCACGTCTCAACGTCCTACGTCGAGCGACAGAACCTGACTCTGCGGATGGCAAATCGTCGGCACACTCGACTGACGAATGCGTTCTCGAAGAAGCTGGCGAATCACGCTCACGCGATCGCTCTCCATTACTTTCACTACAATTCCATCCGTCGACACATGACGCTCGGCACCACGCCAGCCGAGGTAGTTGCAAGTCTTGTGTAAACTCGATTCGGGGCATCCTGTGAGTTCATCACGTTTGTTTCCGTCACGCCGTCTTGGGGGACGCCGCCTTGGCGCCCGGGAGCTCGACCTTCCCGCAGAGCTGAGCCGAGTTCAGA
>JAJDDR010000014.1 GCA_029260255.1 Phycisphaerae bacterium | reverse complement strand
TCGCCATGTGCGGTTTGCTCGATCAAGCCTGCTTCTGTCAACGCTGCCACCAAGTCGTTGAGTATGGCTAGCGAGTTGTCCAGCTTCTGCTTGGCTGGCTGCGTGTAATCGGAAAATGTGCTTCCGCGACGAAGGAATTGGCCGAACCCGCCGCGCGGCGAGAGGTACAGGTCGTTTTCTGAGTCTCCCTTTTGACGAGAGCCGATGCGCATCGTCCGTGCGCTGAAGGGCCGTTCGTTTTCGTCGATGCACCAAGGCGAGATCAACTGCTGGCTGCTCTCCAGCTTGAGCCGCTCTTGATACTCGTAGTTTAGGTAATCGACCTTGATGGCCAACTCGCGGCGCATGTAGTCCAGCAGAGTCTTGCATACGACGCGACGTTCTTCGGGGTTGGCCGTGGCGAGCGCCTGGTGGCGTCCTTGCCAGAGTTCGTACGCCTTAGCGATATCCCCCATCGCCTCGTATCGAATCTCAAGCAGTCCACACTGCTCAAGATTGGGTGATGTGATGCGCCAGCCGCGTTGAAGGTCGCGGTAGAGCCGATAGCCAAGGACTTTCTTGATGGCCGAGTCGGTTCGATTCCTGGCCGCGAACTTTGCCTCCGGGTTCGATGAATACTGCTCAGGATCGAGCTTCAAGATATCAAACACGCGCTGCGCCAGCTCACTATGTTCAAGGCCGTCGGAACCAGCAGCGAGGGCGGCGCTGTAGAGGCCCGATCTCAGCAACCCCATCTCGATGAAGTCGTTGAAGTGTCCGGCTTGTAGCGAGGCGTCCTGCCGGTTGTCCGTGAAACTCAACACCTTCCTAGCATGAGCGGGGAGCGTGCCGTCTTCACGCAGCCAACGTATGGTCGAGAGGCATAGTGTCGTGGTCGCGGTGCTTCTGCCGCCGCTGGCCAGCGTAGCCAATTTGCCGTAGTCGGATTGCCGACCGGCGTAGGCGACACCGCAGTTGAGGCAGAAGCGAAAGGGGGCAACAATGAAGTGCATCCGCATCCCATCCGGCGTCTCGACACCCAGCTTGTCTGCGCTTACAGCTTTCGGGAGCATTTTGCGACGATCCCGCTTCACCTTTACCTTGCCGTCGCGGTCTTGCTCGATCCAGTCTTCCGGGATGCACTCGAAGAACCTGTCGTCCAGTTCGTCCGGCCACGGGTTATCGTCGTTCACATACAGGAATCCTGCCGTGCTGTTGTCATCATCGCCCCTGTCGGACAGTTCCCGGCCACGATACCTGAGCGGTGCGTCGTCCGATTCTCTGTAACGATCAACGAGGTAGTATTCCTGGCCACATTCCCGGCAGAAACCTAGCGGCAGAAGAATCCTGCTCCGGTCGCCCGGCACAAACTGCTGCCCCCGAATCGTGATATGGCGATCCTTGGTCTCTTCGATGGAAGCGTAAGCGCTGTCGCCACGGGAGATGAACTGGTGGACTCGGAAGGCGAACGTCGGCATGCGGTTGTCCGGTCGTTCACAGTCGTAACCGGCCAACAGGCACTTCTGGATTGCGCCTGCGCAGGCGTCGGTGTCGTCGGTGCCGAGCAGCTTCGCCAGCTCTTCGGACGCGCTGTCCGTTCCCCTTATCCGGCGAGGCGTGGCTCTGGCCAGATTCCCTTCATCGTCGCGGGTCAAGCCCAGGGTCGTCTCGATCCAGCGGGCGAGTGGGTACTTGATGAACTGATCGAAGGCTCTCGGCACATCCTCCGCACCGTTGTCCACGTTCGACTTGAGGGCGGCGATCTCGGCGGTGTTGCTCGTGTCGATCTCGTCGGTCGCGCGTCGGAGAGTCTCTCCGATGATTCGCTCCGGTTTGACCGTCGTGCCGAACAGCCGGGTGGCCATCTCAGCGATGATCCGCCGCTGGTCGGCCTTCGATCCCTTGCTGGAGAGAGTGGCGCTGGTCCCGATGCATTGGAGGTTCGTTGCATGGCACGCCTCCCGAACGCGGCGGATGAGCATGGCAACATCAGCGCCCTGACGACCGCGATAGGTGTGAAGCTCGTCGAACACCAGGAACTTGAGGCCCTTAGCCATCTCGATGAGCCTGCGGTCGTAGGGACGGGTGAGCAGCAGCTCCAGCATGACATAGTTGGTCAGCAGGATGTCGGGAGGATTGCCCCTGATCTCGTGCCGATCTTCCTCTGACTCCTGCCCCGTGAACCGCGCGAATCGCACCGGCCCCTTGAGGTCGGGATAGCCGAGGTTGATGAACTTGTGCAACTCCTGGGATTGGCTATTGGCCAAGGCGTTCATCGGGTAGACGACGATGGCCTTGATGCCTTTCCCTGATCCGTTCCGAAGGATGAAATCGACGATGGGGATGATGTAAGCGAGACTCTTGCCCGATCCGGTTCCAGTGGTCAGAACGTAGCTTTCTCCAGTGCGGGCGGCTTCGACGGCGTCCAATTGATGCCGATACAGTTGGAGCGGTTGCGCCGTTTCCGCAGCCGACTCGGTCTTGATCGCAAAGACCTTTTTGCATTCCTCGTGAAGCAAGTTCCGCGACACGACATCCGGAATGGGCGCTCCCGACTCAAAAGCTGGATTCAGTTGGATGAGCGGGTCAGGCCAAAGAGCGCCTTCGCGGAGTTTGCGCTCCACCGTCTCGCCGATCCGCTCGTCGCGGATGTTGATGAAGCTCCGAACGTACGAGGCGTAGTCGTTGACGAGCCGTTCCCGAAGGTCAAATACGTCCATGCGTCGTTCGCTCCGTCTCGTGCCGTAGCAGCTAGGCCACTGGTCTCATCTCGATTTCTTCCGCGTGCGCTGCTTTTTCCCTGCGCTACCCGTCCCTCGTGACGGCGCGTCCCCCAACCCAAACTGGCTGAGGAACTTGTCCAGCTCAGCTTTCAGATAAAGCCGGTAGCCGTTGGCGGGGTGCCGGCGCGCAGTCAGTTTTCCAGCTCGATCCCACCGCCGCAGTGAGTCCTTGCTCACGCAAAGGTAGGCGGACGCCTCGCCCACCGTCATGAAATCGCTGATCTTGACCATGCTCGATCCACCTATACGAAGGTTGGGCAAGATTATGACCCCATTCGGCGGTCCGGTCCAAGTCTGAGAGCGATGGGGCAGGGATCGGTGGCCTTGCCGTTTGAGGCTGGCTCCGCCTCCGGTTGGCGGTGAGATGCAAGAACCGGCCATGACGAGCCTAGAAATGGGGTAATGACCCACGAAAACGGGGTAAGATTGGCTTGATATTACCTTGTTTTGGCGTATCATGCCCTGATTGATGGTCGTCCGCGCCGGGGACGGGAGGTTTCCGACGGCGGGTTCGGTGCGAGGGGGCCGGTGGACCTCTGGCGGAGAAGGGTTATGAGATCGTTCACGACAGACTACCTCGGCGGCTTGACGTTGACCGTCGAGCAGGCGTCGATGCTGAACCGCCTCGGCGAGTACCGTGGCAAGCAAGACCTCTTCTCGAAGCAGACGCCCGAAACGCTCAAGTCGCTGCAACAGGTTGCGATCATCGAGTCGAGCGAATCGTCGAACCGCATCGAAGGTGTCACCGCCCCCCACGACCGCATCGAAGCACTGGTCCTCAAGTCGGCCACGCCGCACGACCGCTCCGAGCAGGAAATCGCCGGGTATCGAGACGGCCTCGCGCTTATCCACGAGTCGGCTCAGCACATGGCATTCTCGGTGAACGTCATCTTGCAGATTCACTCCATGCTGTACCGGTACATGCCGAACGAGGGCGGGCGATGGAAGGCGACCGACAACGACATCGTGGAGCGCAACCCGGACGGCACCATCAAGCGTGTCCGCTTCAAGCCGCTCAGCCCAGTGGCCACGCCGCCCGCGATGGACGCACTCGTGTCGGGTTACAGGGACGCCGTGGAGAACCAGCGCAAGGAGCCGCTCGTCGCCATACCGCTGGCGATCCTCGACTTCCTGTGCATCCATCCGTTCAGCGACGGCAACGGTCGCGTGGCCAGGCTCTTGACGCTCATGCTGCTGTACGGATTCGACTACCAGGTCGGTCGCTACATCAGCATGGAGCGCATCTTCGAGGAGTCAAAGGAGACCTACTACGAGACGCTCGAAGCAAGCTCGGCCGGCTGGCACGACGGCAAGCACGATGCGTCGCCGTGGATGGATTACTTCTGGGGCGTGTTGCTTCGCGCCTACCGCGAGTTCGAGGATCGCGTCGGCACTATCGGTTTGGGCAAGGGGTCGAAGACCGAGCAGGTGCGGCAGATTGTCGATCGCAGGCTCGGCCCGTTCTCGATCTCCGACATCGAGGCCGACTGCATCGGCGTCAGCCGCGACATGATTCGCGTCGTGCTGCGCCAACTGCGCGACGAGGGCGTCATCACGCCGCAAGGAAAAGGCCGTGGAGCCAAGTGGATCGGGCGGCAGGACTAGCGTAAAGCTGCGAGACGCGCCGTGCGGTGGATGACGTGCTGAAAGTGAACACGCATGGTAGGTACGGCAGATGCGCTGTCGATGCGGCACTGCTACTTCATGCCACGACGATGGCACTTACTCGACGGAAGCCGGCCGCTACGCCAAGCGAACAGCCGCGAGGCGGTTGAATATCGTCCATCAGGTGGATGATTTTCGACCACATGGGCTGAGGCAAAACAAGCTGCGACCGGGGTTCGTGGGTGTCCCAATGCACCGGACTGGCACTCCACGGTGAGCGTGCGATAATCGAGTGCAGACGAGCCTCGAAAACGGTTTTCGGGGCTTCCGAGAGGGAAAATACGAGGGAAAATACTCGAAAAAACCGCTGTTTCAGGGCCTGTAGAAGCGACATCGGAGCGATTACAAAACCGCTGCTCTGCCAACTGAGCTACGGTGGCAAGTACTTATATACGAACGGGTTACAACGCTTCTGCTAGCCCGTCGAATCCTTGACGACAACCTTGACGACAACCGCCATCCGTGTCAGCTAGGTGGCTCCAATGCACGTTCCCAGCTATCACGGAGTGCGTCATCACGGTTGCATCCAAGTCGAAGCAAACGAAGCCACGGAAACCCTGTCCGTCCTTTCCGCTCACGCCCCACAACAACGGTCAGTGGTGCAAGAAGATCCGCGGCACCCTACACTTCTTCGGTGTTTGGGCTGAACCGCAGGCAGCCCTGGATCGCTACCATGCCGTTGCTGCCGACCTTCACGCTGGCCGCAAGCCTGTGAAAACGCTATCCAGCTCGGAGCTAACGGCCAAGGAACTTGGAAACAACTTCCTCAATTACCAACTGGAGCGTGTCGGGGCGGGGCAGATCGGTGGCCGCTGGTTCGAGGATTGTCGGCGTGTCATCGTGTGCACTTCGCCAAGCATGTTGGCAAGCACCGTCCGGCGACAGAGCTGCTTGCCAGCGACTTCCAGGCGTATCGCACACTCCTCACTAAGAGTGCGTAAACAAATAACGTATACTATCCCGCTCTTGGCCTGATGCGGTAGTTCCAATCTCCGTGGAATGCATCGGGGACGAGGTGGATCGATCGCATCTGCTCGTCGCTGATCTTCACCTTCTTGGCAGTGTTGCCGGCGGTCAGGAAGCGCGGGAATCCGGCGGTTTGGGGGGGTGAGTGGGCTGGCCTGGCTGGGGAAAGCCGAGTGATCGGCAGAGATCGCCGAGGGAGACGGCTTGGGCAGAGGGGGTTCGTTTCGAGGATTGGGGCAACGGCAAGAGCTGCCAGATGCCGTCGGGGTGTCCCTGGCGCCAGGGGCGGTGGGCGATGAG
>JAJDDR010000130.1 GCA_029260255.1 Phycisphaerae bacterium | reverse complement strand
CGCCAGTCGGCCGCAGCCGTGTGGTCCACATCGGCGGTGACCAATAGCGCGAACCAGGCCCCTGTGTCCACGAACACCACGCGGCTACTTCCGGTAGAGAATCTGGTCGTGGTCGCGGCCGCTCAGGCTGTCGTCCGGGATCGGCTGTTCCATCGGCCTGATGGCCTCAACCAACTGCGCATAGGCCGCGAATTGTCGGCGGGCGGTGTCCTGCTGACCGTTCGATGGCGGGGTTTGCTCGGGTGCGGCAGCCTCCCCGGCCAGCAGCGCCTCCACCACTTCTGCAGCGGACGCATACTCTCCACCAGCCATCAGCTGATGGATCTTCGCCTCGGCCGATCCTGTGATTTCGATCTGCATGGAGCGAGCATAACACGAATCTCAGCGGGCCGTCAAAACGATTGGCTCGTGAGAGTCTGGTGCGACTGGTGGGTGAGCAGATTCGCAGTCTGCCCCAGCGGGTGAGGCGCGATGCTGAGAGCGCCGGCAACGTTCGGCTGGGGGCTTCGCTGCGCTCCGACCCCAGGCACCCGGTGGCACAACGCTTGCCCGATGGAACCGTGAGGTCCGAAGGACCGACACGACATAGCCGGCGGCGTAAGCCGCCGGGAACGGATCCATGCATCCGCGAAAGCCCAGCAAGGGGCGACACAGACTGAATCAGGTAACGGCGTAGTGTTGCCACCCGCGCAGCAAAATACATTCGCTGTAATCCTATGGCATCATCATCTTTAGCTCGTCAACACGAAACAGATCGTCTCGCTGTAGCGGAAACCACACGATGTCCTCAGACCTGTCAAACTGAACGCCGATTGCACTCTCAGCCGCCCCAGTCGGAAGCATGTCGGCTGCAACAAATATCACTTCTCGCCCTTTCTGACCGATCTCAAAACCAGACCATTCTGTCCGGAAATCGATCTCGGTTACTTGTTGCAGTCTTACACTGCTGATCAGTAAACCTTCGTCGTCGATTCTTCCGAGTAATTGTCAAATGTTGTGTTCTGATTGTGTTCAGGCGGCGTCCTGGAGGAGTCCGTCTCGGAATCGTTTCCCTTCGAGGAGGGGGATGATCAGGGCGTGGCCGTTGAGGCGACGCCATCTCTTCTGCGCTGACTGAGCCAGCTTGAACATCATCGTCAGGCTGGCGCGCCGGGTGCCGTTGCCTTTGGTGCGACGATGCCGCAGGCGGATCGTCGCAAACGTCGATTCGATCGGGTTCGTCGTTCTCAGATGCCGCCAGTGTTCGGCCGGGAAGTCGTAGAAGGTCAGCAACACGTCGCGGTCCTTCTTGAGGCACTCGCCGGCCGCTGCGTACTTGGCAGCATACTTCTCCAGGAAGTGGTCGAACGCCGTATTCGCTGCTTCCCGAGTCTCGGCCTGCCAGATCTCATGCAGGTCGGCCTTGGCTTTGGACTGCACACTCCGGGGCATCTTGTTGAGCACATTCGCTGTCTTATGAACCCAGCAGCGTTGCTCGCGCGTCTCTGCGAAGACCTCACGTAAAGCGGCCCAGAAGCCGAGGGCGCCATCGCCCACCGCCAACTTGGGAGCCAGGCTCAGGCCGCGATGCTTGAGATTCAACAGCAGTTCCCGCCAGCTCTGCTTGCTCTCGCGGTAGCCATCGACCACGGCGATCAGCTCCTTCTGGCCCTCGGCCGTCGCGCCCATCAGAACCAGCAGGCATTGCTGCTGGTTGGCGTCATCTTCCAGACGCACCTTGGCGTGGATGCCGTCCGCCCACACGTAGACGTAGTGCTTCTGGGACAGGTCACGCTGCATCCATTCGTCGTATTCCTGGCCCCACGTCTCCTTGAGCCGCACGACGACATTCGCGCTGAGCCCCTTCGCCCCCTCACCGACGAGAGACTGGAGGGCGTCGCCGAAGTCACCGGTCGAAACGCCTTTCAAGTACAGCCAGGGGATGAGCTCTTCAATGGCCTTGCTCTTGCGGAGATACGGCGGGAGCACGCTCGGCGAGAATGTGACACGGTTCTCTTTGTCCGACAACCGGTCCCGCACACGAGGTTGGACGACCTCCAGCGGTCCCGCCCCGGTGAGGATTTCTCTGGAGGGGAGGTGACCGTTGCGAACGATCCGGCGTCGTCCCTGCTCATCGCGGCAATCGGTCTGCTGCGCGATGAAGTCGTCCACCTCGGCATCAACGGCCGCCTGCAACATCCGCTGGGCTCCTGTGCGGACCAGCTCATCCAGCGGACTGCGTGCGTCGAAGTTCGCTCGGAACTCCACCACCTCCGTTTCCAGAGGCTCGTCGGCTGGTGCTGCTTGAGTCGCTGTCGTAGTCTTGCTCATGGCGTATCCTTGTGCCCGCGTCGGGCCGTTGAAGAGTCGAATCATCAACAGGATACGCCGCCTTTCTTCACCTCACGAGAACACGACTTTCGACAATACCTCGCTTACCGAATCCAGTACGTAGAACCTTCTTCGAACGCCGCCGTCGAGCATTGCCAAGGCTTCACGACGCACAATTAGCGGTTCGCTCTCATTCATTAGACTTACGAGCAGATCAGTCGAGAGGGCTGAGTGTTCTTTTGCTGCCCGTAGTGCATGCAATGCGTCTCGGCGGATACCCGGAGA
>JAJDDR010000129.1 GCA_029260255.1 Phycisphaerae bacterium | reverse complement strand
TGGATGATCGGCTCCCGGGGGAGTTGATCGCGCAGCAGCCGCTCGCGCGGCGGGATGAATCGCGGCTGCTCGTCGTGGATCGGTCCGTGGGAACGCTGCGCGACGCCGCATTCCTCGACTTTCCTGCGTTCCTCTCGCCGGGCGATCTACTCGTGCTCAACGACACCAAGGTGGTCCCGGCGAAATTCGTCGCGCGGCGAGCCACCGGCGGGCGGATCGAGGGACTCTTCGTGGATGATTGTGGTGCCAACATCTGGCACGTCATGCTTCGCAGCGCGGGTCGACTCAGGCCTGGCGAGCGACTGGCACTGGAACCCGACGCGGGCGGAGCGGCGATCGTGCTGTCGGTGAACGAGGGCGACGGGCGCTGGTCTGTCGAGCTCGATTCCCAAGACGGCACCGAGCGCGTACTGGAGAGGATCGGACGTACTCCGTTGCCCCCGTACATCCGGCGGGATGACGCGGCGGCGGCGACGAGCGATCGGGAGCGCTACCAGACGATCTTCGCCGCGAATCCCGGCGCCGTGGCCGCCCCGACGGCTGCGTTGCATTTTACGGATGATGTGTTTCGGCGGTTGGACGCACGGGGCATTGAGCGCGCGTTCGTCACTCTGCACGTGGGTCCCGGGACGTTTCTACCTATCGCGACCGATGATCTCGACGCGCACAGAATGCATCGTGAGTATTACGATCTTCCGCGATCTACGGTGGATCGGATCGCCGCGTGTCACGAGCGCGGCGGTCGGGTCGTGGCCGCCGGCACGACGACGGTGCGCGTGCTCGAATCGTGCGCCGGCGCCGATGCGGGGTGGACCGACATCTTCATCAAACCGCCGCACGGGTTCGCGACGGTGGACGTCATGCTGACCAACTTCCATCTACCGCGGAGCACACTGATCGCCCTGGTCATGGCGTTCGCCGGTATCGATCTCACGCGCGCGGCCTACGCCCACGCCGTCCGCGCGCGGTACCGCTTCTACAGCTACGGCGACGCGATGCTCATTCTCTGATACCGCAGACCGGGGGGTGTCGTCTGGTCGAAGTGCGCAACTCGGCGTGCGTGTGGGACTTGCGCGTCTGTGACGAGTATCGTGCGGACCCCGGATTCGCCCCGAGGGGCGCGCCAGGGTTTTTCCCAGGATTGACGCGGTTGTCGGCATATGTTTAGAATCTACACCAGTGATGGAACCTCGCGTACCAAATCGGCGCGGTGGCTCGATCCAGAACGGTTGCCGCGTCGTGAGATCATCGTTTCGTACGCGCTGATTTCTACCCCATCTAACTACGGCGGCGGCCAAGGAGTCAGAGGAAGCGAACACGACGGCGGACGGGTAAGAGGCGATGCACTCTTCGGATACCGTGGCGCGGCACCGCTTGGTAGCTCCGTGGGAGGTGCGCGCCTTCCGTCGCGGTCGCGTGTCTATTGCGAAAACGTCCAAGCTGGGAGTCGGAACTCGCGTACGGTCGCTGGGATTTCAACCAGTCTCCTGCAACGAGAGAAGGAAAACCGTTCGATCGAAGGACGACTAAGTCGGTGCTGCGCTGGCGCGCCGCACGGACTCCGAGGTACGGGAAATGAAGGCAAGCGGATCGGGTGGGACACGAGGCACACATACATTTCCTACCCGTCACACCGTTTGGAGGACCGTTCAGCACCGCGCCGGAGCTGCGACACATCAGTGGGGATGACGCGCGTCGACGGCGGAACGCTGGGTGGAAACGAAAGGAGTGAACCATGGGTTCTCGATGTGGGGCGAGCAACGGAAGTCGATCAGTTGGATTGAGTTTAGTCGCGACACTGGTTTTCGCGGTGTCGGCGTCGGTGGGTCTCGGTGACGTCGTCAATCTGAACCCCGGCGATGACATCCAGGCTGCGATCAACGGCGCGGTCGGAGCGCGAACGATCAATCTGTCCGCAGGTATCTATGCGTTGCCGGCCACGCTCAACGTCAACCAAGCCGACATCAGCATCGTCGGTGCGGGCAGCGGCAGTGTGACCATCGGCGCCGCGCCGGCGGGCTACGGCATCTACGTCACCGCGGGCAACGCGACGCTGCAGGGGTTCACCCTGAACGGCGCGGCCAGCTACGGCGTCAAGCCGAGCGGCATGTCCGGTCTCGTGGTGACGGACGTCGTCGCCCAAAACGGCGTCCGGACGGGCATCGACCTCAACGGTGTCACGGGCGCGACGCTGACCAACGTGGCGAGTCTCAACAACGGCGGGCACGGCATTTCGCTGACGGACTGCAACGGCGTGACCGTGACGAACGCAACGACCGTTGGAAGCGCCTGGCAGAGCGTTAGCGTGGCGACGTGGGGGCGTTACTACCCGCTCGGAACCAGTGGGATCGTATTCAACGGTACGAACAGCTTCGCCGGTATCTTCCAGCTCGAAGAGGGCGACTTCAACAACCCCGGTGTGCCGCCCGCGGGCGCGGCGATCATCACCTACAGCACCAACATCCTCGACGGCGCCGATGTGACGGTGCAGGCGGGCGATTTCGGCTTCGCGCTGCACGGGGACCAGGACGACGGTCCGGACCAGAACCGCGTCTGGTTCATGCCCACCCTCGCCAACGCGATGCTCGCCGCGACGTTTGCCCCGATCGGGCATCTGCTCAGCACGGGAATCTACATCGAGAGCCTCACCGATCCGACGCAACTCTACGCCAGCCCCGGCTGCACGATCCAAGCCGCCATCGATGCGGCCGACCCCGGCGACACCGTCAACGTCCTCGCGGGGACCTACGCCGAACAGCTTTACATTAACAAGAACCTGAACCTCACCGGCTCCGGCATCGGCTCTGCCATTTTGCAGGCCGTTCCGATCGTCGGCCGGTCGCCGTACAACGTCACACAGTGGAACGGCTCCGTGCGCACGATCGACGCCTGCATCGGCGTGGTCGGCGCGGCGGCGGTCAACATCTCCGGATTGACCGTGGACGGGCTCGATCTCGGTCAGAACAACTTCTACGGCATTCACCTCTTCGACAGCAGCGGTTCCGTAAACGCATGCAGCATCGAGAACATCACCTGGTCGGTCAGCCCCGGTGCCC
>JAJDDR010000128.1 GCA_029260255.1 Phycisphaerae bacterium | reverse complement strand
TCGCCCGCCGTTCCGGTTTGACGCATTCTATTGGCGGGAATCACGCATGCAAGCAAGTGGGGCGTAGTCCGAGACTGCTTGCCGTCGCTCGCGCTTGTGAGTTGGTGGCTTCCGTCGCGTTGACGATCTCGCGAAGTGGTGCCCCGCCATCGACCGACAGTCCACACGCGGTTGGCAATTGGCTATGGCGATCACACCCCGTTGCGCGAATGAGTTCCGTCGCCGTTGCCGTCCGTGCCGGCGGACGCCTCCGTCGCCAACGCCGCTGCCTTCCGTTCGTGCTCGACCACTTCGGGCGGCAACTCGGCCAGCGGCTGAAAGCCCCGCATCTCACCGCTGGCACGCATCTCGCGGAGTATCTTCGTCGTGTGCTTCATGGTTTCGACAACCGCGAAGCGAACATCCGCGCTGACCTGCAAGCTCATGTCGACTTCTTTGATCTTGGGGAGAAGGGAGAAAACCTGCTCGAAAAACCAGCGCGGGTGCTTCTTCGCCAACTCGACCAGCATCGCTTCGGCGTCGACCTTGTCCCACACGTTTTGCACTGTCTGGCGGATCGACGCCAACGGCAGCGTGCCTCGGGGCCTTCCCGGTCCTCCGCGGCATCCGCGCTTGAATGGCCTACCTCTTCCGGGCATGCCGCGACTATACCATGGTTCCGCGTTTCGTGGCGTTTTTGTGGCGCATCCAGACACCAAGACCACCGCCCCGCCGGGACCAATTTCGCGCTCGCCGCCGTCGACCGCCGTTCTCTCGTCCGAGAGGGATCCGGGCAGACTGCGATCCAGGAGATGAAAGCGCCGCGAAGCAAGGGGTGGACGCTCGCTGTCGATTATAATGCCAACGTCGCTACACACCAAACGGAAAAGGCCGCCAGGATCGTTCCCGCCCGGCCTCCGTAACAGGCACGACGGTAACAGCGTCTCGCGGCTCAAGACTTCCGCGTCGCCTACTTTTTTGGTCTACCCAATTTTGCAACGTGGTTCGGGGTTGGCAAACGGATTTGTGTCAGCTACGAGAGTGGTGTCGTTCAGATGTTTAGCGAGTTGACCCTTTCGACGATCCGCAGAGTGAGCTTCATCGACAGCCCGCCAGCGACACTCTGGATACTCCCTGGTGTCAAACTAACGATCCAGTTGCACACGGCCGCGCTCCGCCGGCAAAGCCCAGTCACCAAGTGCCCCCTTGGGTGCCATGGAAGTTCGACGTGAGTGTCTGGTGCAGGTTCCGGAAATGTGGTCGTAACGGCAACGGCGACTATTCTCGCATCGAGGACGATTTGGCTGGTGTCGGTAATAATGACGACTGGCCGGGTCTTCGCTCGTCCGCGAGATCCCACGGCCTCCACCCACACGATCGAGCCTTGCCTAAGCTGGGTGGATCCGGCTTCCAATCAGAGTCTATTCGTCAAGCGGTGCGAAGGGGTCGTCGGTACTATCCCACCATTCCTGAGGCGGCTGGTTGGATACGCCGGCAGCCCAATCTAGAAGAACCGAGTTGTCAGGCGTGGCTTCCGCGAGTTGTTCGCTCAACGAGCCTTCGCGCTCATAGCGAATCTCACGCGCAACCCACGTGAAACCGGATGACGTCGTCGTGGCATTCCTCTCACCGATCGTAGTAACGTCACTCATCAGATTCACCTTGCTGCTCCGGCTGAACTAGGGAAACAAAAAACGGGCGCTGCTGGATGATCTCACCATCCGCCTTGAGTTCCGCCCAGTACTTCCCGTCCTCTTGAAACTGGAGATTCGACATCACCACGTTGACATCGTTGATCGCCAGCGGATCGTGAACCTCTAAAGGCCCCCTTATTTCAGCTATCGTCTGACCGGACTTCTCGTGTTCAATTGACAAGGACAAATCGTACACACCGGATGCGTTGGTGAGCGAGAACAACACCGTCATCCTCGGGTGCAGACACGGCAGCGACGACGTGGAGATGCGGTTGAAAGTGCCCACAACCACCATCTTCTTCGTGGTTTCGTCACGGTAAACGTCGTCGCAGACGATTATCGAGATACACTGGATATTTCGCGGATTCGTGGACACCACGCACCCCACGCACCGCGGGCGTCACGCACGGCCACCGTTCACCCGCCGACAAATCGTATGATGCTCGGCTCAACTTGGCAACCATCAGCGCGATAGGACCCATAATACCGAACCGCTTGGCCCGCCAATCCGCCATCATGGCCGCCGCCGCCAAGGACCCGCGACCCAAGAGAAGAACCCTCACCAACCTCTACAACGAGCGCCCCACGTGGCTGGCGCTTGCCCACGAACGGCTCGACCGCGCCGTCCTCGCCGCGTACTGCGCCATCGATCCACAAGGCGAGTGGGCCGAGGATTGGTCTGCCGTGTGGAAGGACACCGGTGCGGGCCAACCCCTCCCCGAAGACCACGACCTCGCCCCCACGCGCAAGGAGATCGACCAAAAGGTCCTCGCCAACCTCCTCCGCCTCAACCTCGCCCGTGCAAAAGAGCAGCACGGATAGCACTCACGACACCGGCGTCCCCCTTCGCGGACGGCGTGCACTGCACGACGGCAATCGGCGAGTGAATCCCGATGGTCGCCCCCGCCGCCGCCATGCCGAACGCTCCGCGTAGCGTGACCGGGGCACTACTGCCACACCGCCCACCAGACGCACAGGATCGCCCGCAGTGCGACGCAACGTCCCCGTGGTGTTCCGAGTCACCCCAGCCCGACCCGTCGACATACACGTGGCCGCGGTTGCCGCGAAGCGGAATCGTGTACTCGCAGTCGCCCGCCGCAAGCTGTTCACGTCGGTCCCGCCATCGTCGCACGATCCTCTCGGGAAAACCCGTGGGCTGCACGTTGGCCTTGCTGACCCACGTGGCGGTCATGGTCGCTTCCCCTCATAGGATTCGTCGCCCCCCGATGCTCGGACCATCGCGATGATGCCCGCGCGCACCGCGTCCGGCAGGTCAGCCCACGCCGCCACGACAGCCGCAAGGTCGGCGTCGTTTTCGGTCAAACTGGGCAGACTACTGCGCTGGTCCGTCTCGCCGTCGTCGCCGTAACGGCTAAACCCGTGAACTACCGGCAGTTAGTAATCGGAGCCAGCTAGAGAATCAGTTTAGTATTAACCGGATCTGTTGCATTGCACGCGCAGATTCTCATTTTCTTTGGGCAAGTCCCTTGAGTGATCGACTGACTGGATCACACCAAGGAGGTCTTGCCGGCTCGGTCAATCGAACGTCGAACGCGTGCGTGGACTGCTGAAACTCGCGATCCACGCTAGGACTCCACTCGTCGTTTCTTGTGATTGCGCGCGCGCATCGGCGCAGTTCAGGTTTATTAAGATAGGGGGATCGCGAATCTGCCCATCGATGGACGCATGGAGTAACCGAACCCGGGGTTTGGCGGCGGTTGCGTTGATCGTTCGCCCTGACGGTTCAGGCCACTAACGACAACTCGTGGCACGCTTTGACGCCGCACGCAACGGCTCCGTGGAGAGTCTGCGCGCATCGCGCCGAAACGCCGCCACACCAGATCAAGGAGAACGCGATGACAACATCTCAATCGTTCATCAGAACAACTCAGCGGATCACTTTCGTGGTTGGCACGATGGTGATCACCTCGGCACTGCTGGCCGAAGGCTTGCCGGAGGACCTCGAAGTGGTGTGGAGCGATCCGCCGAACAACCACGTCGACGTTGGTACGGACCGCGATGTCGACGGGAAGCCGCTGGGCATCTCAGCGGTCGAACTGGTTTTCAATCAAGGCGTCGATCTGGCAATCGAGTCAGTCGAACTGCTTAGCACGGCGGCTGTTCCGGCGGTCGTCGATGTGTACGGCCGTGGCGACTATTGGACGGTGGTATTCGACGGACCCATCGCGCCGGGGACGACGACGATTCTCGGGATCGACGGCGGCCGTGTGCTTCTCGCCATGCACTCGCGTCCCGCGGATGTCAACCTGGACGGCGTGAGCGATGCTCTCGATGTCGACGCTCTGCAGGCCGTGCTGACGTTGTCTAAGCAGTATGCCGCACACTTCGACATCGATCGTGACGGCGTGCTCGCCGCCGCCGACGTCGTTCGGCTGGATGAGATTCTCTCCGGCGCCGATGGCGGCGTGGCGTGGGCACGGATTGACTTTCCGCCGCCGGAGACCGCGAGATGCTGCTGCGTCGGGGGCGGTTGTGATGTGTTCGCGGGCGGATGTCCGTGGGGAACGACGCAGACGACCTGCCCCTGCACACCAAATCCTTGCGGCTACGGCGGCGGCTAAGTCTGCTTGGACGGAGTCTCTCGCAGCAGCAAACTCGACAGATCCGGTGCTTTGTTTCGCAGAGTCCGCGACCATTTCGCGCGTGATCGCATCGCACGGCCCGGCCGTCGACGGTCGTCGTGGAAACTGCCAAACACCGTGCTCGGCGTTTACGGAGATGACGGACCGGGAAAGTACGTGAGCCGATCAGCGTCGGGCGGTATCCACGCAACGCCCACAATGCGACAACGGTTGCGGAGGTCCGCCGCGAGACGTTTGCCTAACGCTCCCGAGCGAACACGAGGAACTCCGGCGCTGATCTCGTATCTGAACTCCGATGCAGTGACGGGGTCGATCAGATCCGCTCGCATCGTGTGCGGGACGGCATCGCCGAGTTGTGTTGGCCATTGCCCATGTTGACCGCGGTACGTGGCCAGGTGGGCAACAACCCTCAACGCACGGGATCCTGCGCGGACAAGCAGCCGGTCGCAATAGTGGTCTCCGAACGACGGAAAAAGCAAAAGGGCAGGGTTCGAGTTTAGCTGGTCCAGCCGCATCCGTTCGACGGAGGCAGACTCTCGTGCAAGATCGGCAAAACGCAGCTCATTCCAGTTTCTAGCGCACCAGATGAAGTTGTTGACCGCATCGTCGGTTAGGTCAGGTGTGATCTCGCGCGCGAGCCGGCGGTTTTCATCTGTCAGGGCATCGCTCGCGCTAAAGAATCCGTCGGTCGCGGCGTCCAGTGCATCAAGATCCAAGTGTGCCGTCTCGTCGTTCGGATCGAGAACAAATGCCACGTTGACGACTTGCGATATTTTCAGCGCCGTATGCTGCAGGAACGACGGTGAACCGGCGATGTCCGGCGCAGCGAGTACCCATTCAGCGAATGCAATCGCCGACGCCCCTCCGAAAAACGAATCGACGAAAACCTCTTGAAGAAACCCAGTGATCTTACCTGCACACTTCAGCGCGAAGTGCTCGTGCAACCACGTAGGGCCGTCGCCCATGTCCGACGCCAAGCGCGTCGCTGCACTCAAGTCCGCGACGGCGCCTCGGTCGTCACCGGCCGCACGACGTTGGTAGGCCCGGGTGATGAACGCATCGCACGTCTTGACCGTTGCTTCGAGCGGGCCGAAGTCGGTCCCGAGCGTGTACGTGTTCCACGTACCGATCAAGTACGTAAACGATGTCGTCGTAAGCGTCGCCGCCAGGCGATTCAGGTCGGCGTCGGCACTACTCAGCCACTGCACGGCGGTCTCATGCTGGGCGTGATTTGGATCGCGCACGGACGCAAGTAACTCACCCGGCTGCTTTGCCACGAGTTCCGCCAGGACGTCAAGGGGAACCGCGGCTGAGTGAAGCAAACGCTTCAGGTCGTTGCTCCACGCAGCGTCAGGATAGGACGCTCGAAGGCCTTGCAGTGTTCGACTCAGCCTGGCGTTCCTCTGCATGACTTCAAGCAGTTCGGTGTTGGCCAGTCGTTCATTTTTCACCCTGAAGGCGCCCGTGGCACGTGCGGTCTCCGCTTTCTGCGCGAGGCCCGCGAATTGCACCGCGGTCGCTCCGATAGCAATACACACCGCCGCAAAGGCGCCCAGCGGCAGGCGATAGCGACGCATCGTCTTGGCGAGGACATAGGCCGGGCTGCTGGCCTTGGCGGTCACGGCATCGCCTCGTAGATAGGCTTCCAGATCTGATGCCAAAGCGTCCGCCGACTGATATCGATCGGACCTGTTCTTCGCCAGCGCCATGCGCACGATTGCTTCAAGGTCGTTCGACACATCCGTAGCGACGACGCCCGTGGCGCCGCCCTGTGCCGCGAGCGCCTGACGCAGACTCTGCGGATCGGAATTGACGATGGTCGCCCGCACCGTCTCCTGGCGACCGGCCAGCGAATAGGGAAGCGTGTCGGTCAGTGTGTTGAACAGCACCACGCCGAGGGCGTAGACGTCCGATCGCACGTCGGTTGCATGCATGCCACTGGCCTGCTCTGGGCTGAGGAACGGTAGCGTGCCAATGACCTCGCCCGTCCTTGAAACATCCACGGATACGCTGGGCGTATCCGGCTGGAGGAGTTCCTTGGCAAGACCGAAGTCAAGGACGTGCGGGGCGCCCTTCTGATCCACCAGGATGTTCGAGGGCTTGAGATCGCGATGGATGATCCCATGCTGGTGCGCGTGATGCACGGCTCGGCATACTTCCACCATCACCTTGACCCGCTTCCGCAGGGGGCACCCATTCCACACGACGTAGTCATGGATCCGCAGGCCCTCGATGTACTCCATAACGCAGTAGTGCCGCCCACGCACCACCCCGCTGTCAAACAGCGTGACGATGTTCGGATGATCGAGTCGCGACGCCAGCTCCACTTCACGCTGGAAGCGATGGCGTTGTCGCTCCGAGGCAAACATACCGTGCAGGAGGACCTTGATCGCGACGGTGCGGTGAGT
>JAJDDR010000127.1 GCA_029260255.1 Phycisphaerae bacterium | reverse complement strand
TCAGGACGCGATTTCTGGAGTTCATTGCTTCAGCCGGCGGAAGCGTCGCTTCCGCGAGAATCGGCGTTGATGAGTGTCTCCCTCGCCTACCCGCGCCGAGAATCGTGGTTCTGCGGGGCCGACTACTGGCTTATCTGGCTGGTTGTGCTGTCGTTTGTAGTGGCCTTCTTGCTCAAACCGGTGTTTCGGGTGGAGTTTTAGCCGGGCGGACATCCGCCGCGTCCTTGACGCAGCCGCATTATCGCCCCTGCGTGCGGGCCACGCGACGGCGTGATGCGTCGTAATGCAGGTGCTCAAAAAGCTTTGCGTTCGATCGGAGCGTGAGGCGCGCGTCTCGCGCAACGGCATGCCCGCGCCAACGACCCGACCGGAATGCACCGAAAACGGTGTTGACTCGGCGACGGCGATCTTGGTATATTGACCGCGTGGGGTTGTTTATGCACGCCGGTAGGCGCTGCGTCAGTCCCTGGTGAGTCGAGAGAGAGAGTCGGTCCTGCTGGCATTGCGTTGCCGGCCGGGCGGGCTCTCTTTTTTTGTTGGCCGAAGCCCGTGCCGTGGCCCGTCGCCGCGGCATTGAGAAGAAATAGGAGTGTTGAAAGAGACATCGAGGCAGGAAGTTGATTGGCCGGACCGGGTCTTGTGGACGCTTGGTCGTGCCAAGTTCATTTGGAGGAGTTTTGTAATGCGAAGATTCTTGGCGGTTTCGTTGGTGGTGTGCATCGCTTCGATCGGTGCGAATGCCAGCGACCAATTCTCGACGGACCTCGGTCCGAACGGCAGTTTCCCCGGTCCTCTCGGTGGATTTGATGACGGACCTCTGGTGTGGGACAACGGCATCGCGAACGGCGTCAACGGCGTCCTGCCGACGGCCGGCTGGGACATCGCCGGTGTGATGGACAACTTCAATCTCCCGAGTGGTGCGGGCACCGCGTTTGACACCGTCCACATCGAGACGATTGACGCGACTTCGGGTCCGGGAAGTCCGAGCACCATCAACGAGGCACGGATTCGGGTTTACGAGTTGGGTGCGGGCGGCATGTCCGCTCTGGACTTTGACTCGGACATTCCGGTCTTCGATCAGTCCTACTCGGAGGCGGGCGGCACGATGACGGAGGTCGACTCCGGTGTCGATATGTTCGGCTTCGACCTGATCTACTTCGACCTTGCGGGTCCGGCGACCGACCTCGGTCCGGGTGAGTTCGCTCTGTTCGTGAACTACCCCGACGCCCCGGCCGGCGTGAACACCTACATCGCGTACTCGGACCACCCGTTCACTTCCGGCGTTGATGACGCCCGTGTGTTCGGTTCCGGCATCAACTCCGGGTTCACGACTCCCAGCGACGTGGCGTTCAACCTGTCCATTCCCGAGCCGGCGACGCTGTCGCTGCTGGGTCTGGGCGCTCTGGCGATGATCCGTCGTCGCCGCTAGTTCGGCAATAATGCCTCGCCGGGCTCGATAGTGGGCTCGGCTGACGGCACGATACAGACCCGCCTTCGTTGCAGTCATGCGGCGAGGGCGGGTTTCTTCGTGCGCGGCGAACCGGCACTACCGGCGTTCGTACTTTTGCAGCTTCCGTTCCATAGCGAACGCTTCATCGGGTCTGCCCAGTGCGCGGGCCCGTTTGATGGCCTTGCGCAACGTCTCTGCCGCTCCGTCGCGGTCTCCCGATCGGTCCAGGGCGTCGGCCAGAAAGAACCAAGCGCTCAGCGCATCCGGGTCGAGTCGCAGGACCTCGCGAAAGTGATGAATCGCGCCGGGGAGGCGTCCCAGAACCATCATCGTCGCGGCAAGGTTGTGATGCGCCTCGGGATCTTCCGGGTTGAGCCGCAAAGCCATAGAGAGATGGTGTTCCGCCTTGTCGAACTGCCGGGCGCCCGCGTAGGCGGAGCCGAGCGCCGCTTGGTAGCGCGCGACTTCCGGTGCGCTGTCCGCCGCATTCCGCAGGTGCGTGATCCCCTCCCGGGTACTGCCGAGCTTGACCAGCGCCGCGCCGAGAAGATGGTGCGCCTCTGGGTGGCGCGGTTCAGATTGCAGCACGATTCCGTACTGTTCCACGGCGTCGGGGCGTTGCGCGTCGTTGTCCATCATTTGGCCGAGCTTGATGTGAAACGCGGCGCGCACGCCGTCCGGTGAATCGAAGCGGATCGCCTCGTTGACGATCTGAAGCCCGGCAGCGGTCACGATCGCGGCACCGGCGAGGATTCTCATCCTCACCCGTCCGCGTTCGCGCCATGCCTGTTGAAGCACCCACGCCGCGCCCACCGCGATCACGGGCACCGCGGGCAGGCGGTAGCGCGGCGTGTACCAGAACACGACGACCACCAGCCACGGGATGACCAGCATGACCAACTCCACACCGCAGGTTCGCCACCGTCTGAGCCACCCCGCTGCCGCGATGATCGCCAGCGGCAGGAGGAAGGGTGTAGCGAGCGGCGCGAGATGCCACAATTTGTCGAGTCCCGACGCCGCTTCGAGGGTCGGCACATGAATGTCCCCGTAGTGCCGTGCCGAGAGGAACCAGTAGGCCTTTCGCAGCGCCAGTTTCGCGGCGCGAACGGGGTCGTCGCGCCAGAACCCGACGGCGAGATTCGCGTAGAAGCGGTCCACCGCGCGCCATGTCGCGGTTCGCCCGGTTTCGTGTTCGTAGATGCGAAACGTGTCCAGGTGCTGGGTGGTCTTGTCAGCGGCTACGCCGGACGCGGCCAGGTACGTGCCGTTGGCCCCTGGCGCGTTTCCGTGTCGCAACGTGAGACCGGAGTGCGCCGATATCGGAATGAGCTCGCCGCACACGCGGTAGTTGTGAACCGTTGCCGGCGCGATCGACACCGCGCAGCCGACAAGCATAACCCCGGCATGGCGGATCGCCGATGAACGCGCGGCACCACTCGCGACGATCCACAGCGCCAGCGCCGGCGCCACGAGCACCAGGGAGCCGTTCGTAAGGCAGGTGATACCAAGAACGATGCCGACCGCGCCCCAGCGCTTCGTCGACCGTCCCTGCTGCGCCCATACCACCGCCGCCCACGTCAGCGCGACGAACATCAACTGCAGCGAATTGCTCAGGACGCGGAAGCAACCGATGGCCGGGTCCGACATGAGGCAAAAAAGTCCCGCGGCGAGCAGACCCGTGGATTCGCCGAATCGCCGTCTCGCGATCCACGCCAGGAGTGCCGCGGTTGCCAGGTGGCATCCGATCTGAACGAGATACGTGAGTATCAGGCCTCCGCCCAGCGCGCGAAGAATACCGAGTGCGTACGGATAGAGCGGTGCCGAGAGAAACGGCGTATCGCCGATCAGGTTTCCCGCCGCGTACGCCTGCGCCAAGTCCCAGTAGAACTGTCCGTCGGCGATGGGGGCGCGCGCGAAGGGGTTGTTGGACCAGTACTCCACGAGCATCGCCAGTCGGGCGAGCGATGCCACCGCGAGTATGGCGAACAGAATCGTCCGAAACCGAGCCGGACGATCCGTGGAGCCAAGCGCGGGCGTTTCATCACCATTCGCCGTCTGTTCCGGATGCATCATGCTCCCGACCGGGGTGTGAGCGACAACACCTCGTCCAGACAATCGGCAATGAAGTCGGCGTCGCTTGCGTTGATGCACATCGGCGGCGTGATACGCAGCACGTTTCCGTCGATCCCGCCCTTGCCGAGCAGGAGGCCACGTTTCTTGGTCTCTTCAAGCACGTGCGCGGTTGCCTCGGTCGCGGGCACTTTGGTCGCGCGGTCCTCGACGAGTTCGACGCCCAGCAGCAACCCCTTGCCACGAACGTCGCCTATCTGACTGTGCCGTACCTGGATTTCCTGCAGCCGCTCCTTGAGACGCCGCCCGACACTCAGGGAATTGGCCTGCAACCCCTCGTCGTCGATGATCTCGAGCGTGGTCAACCCCTGGATCATGGAGACGGGGTTTCCGGCGAATGTGTTGAAGTGGAGCCGTTGGGCCATGGGTTCGGCGATCTCGCGCCGCGTAGTGAGCGCACCGAGCGGCGCACCGTTTCCAATGCCCTTGGCCATGGTGACCATGTCCGGCACGACGTCCCAGTTCTGGAATCCCCAGTAGTGCGCGCCGGTTCTTCCCCACCCGGTCTGCACCTCGTCCGCGATACACAGTCCGCCGTGCCGTCTCACGATCTCATAGACCGTTTTGAAATACTCCGGCGGCGGGTCGACCACTCCGCCGACTCCCTGGATGGGCTCGGCGATGAAGCATGCGACGCTGCCGGGCGTCTGGAATCGAATCAGGTCCTCGACGTCGCGCGCGCATTTGAGATCACAAGCGGGGTACTGCAATCCCAGTGGGCAGCGGTAGCAGTAGCCGGGCGTCGCGTGATGCATACCGAAGCCCTGCGGCACGGGGTATTTCCAGTTGCTCTGACCGGTAACGCCCATTGTGGCGTGTGACCCGCCGTGATAGGCGTTTCGCAGCGCAACGACGTCGAAACAGCCGGTGTTGACGCGTGCCGTGAGGATGGCGATTTCGTTGGCCTCGGAGCCGGAGTTCGTGAAGTAGGTGGATTGCAAACCGCTGTCGTTGGGAAAGTGCTCGGCGAGCGCCTTGCCGTATTGCCCGATCGTCGGGTGTAGGTACAGAGTGGTTGCGTGCGAGAGCTTGCCCACCTGATCTCGAACGCGTTCGACGATTCTCGGGTGAGCGTGCCCGACGGAGATGGTGACAATCCCGCCGAACGCGTCCAGATACTGTTTCCCCATGTCGTCCCAGACGTACTGCATCTTGCCCTCGACGATGCACAGCGGTTCGCGGTACATCGTCATCAGCGCCGGGGTCAGGTACTGCTTGCGCAGCGCGAGCAGTTCGTCGCGCGCCGGTCCGGTGTACCGTGTCGGCTTATCGGGCGAGGTCGGTACGACAGTTGTAGCCTGCCGCCGTTCTGATAGGTCCGCCATGTTCCAAACTCCTTCTCTGATCGGACAGCCGCCGCATCGTATCGCAAAGAGTGTTGGGGCACACCCGCGCAGATGCCGCATCTGCGGCGATTATGGGAATCTGCGCCGGACCGAACCCGGCTCGCAGGAAGTGCCGACCGGCGGTCAAGGGCGGAGCCCATCAGAACGATACTACGGTCAGATGTGTTCCGCGCGCCCGGCGCGTGGGCGGTCTGCCTCTGTCGTTTGGAAAGGGCACGCTCTTGCGCGCTACGTGGAGTCGATTCAGGGAGTTTTGGACTGCCGAGGAGGTTCCGCGCTGGATTGGTCTGTCGCTTATCGGCATTCTGCTTTTCGGACTCGGGGCCGCTTCCTACAGAGGCGTGAGCGACACGCGCGAGCGGTTTGCGAATCGCGCACGGCGGAGCAACACGCAGGCCGTCGAGTTGCTCGCTCTTACGCTGGCGCGGACGGACCCCGCCGACGCGACCGCCGTGCAACGGGGGCTACGCGACTTCGCTCGCTGGCATCGGTGTGAACGCCTTCGCGTCATCAACCCCGAAGGAATCGTCATTGCTTCAATCAGTCTCGACGAAGTCGGCCACCCCGACGACTACCGGCCCGGTATCGAATTGGTCTCGCCGACGCAGCGCGTTTCCGCGTCGCTGTCGCCCGGAGCGACGGGCCTGGATCGGCACCTCGTGATGTGTCCCATCGAACGGTCGCGTGAGACAACCGGCGTCGGCGACAGCCTTTCGCCCGACTATCTGCAGGGCGTGCTCCTTGCGCAGCTCGATGCGGGTCTCATGGACGGCCGCGTGGGAATCGCGATCGTGGTTTGCGTCGTCGTGGCGATGTTCTTCCTCGTTTATCGTGCGATGCGTCGCCATTTCCTGAGCATGTCACTGATCTCGGAGAACCTCCTGCAACGCGGCGACCAGATCGAGCAGGACCTACAGGCGATGCGCCTCGCGGACTCGGACAACGCGCTCACCGTACAGTGGAACCGGCTGATCGATCTTGTCGCGGACCTGTCCGAAAACGCGCGCAGGGCCACCGCGTCCGACGAGTTGAAGGAGGTGCTGATCAAGTCTCGCAAGGGCGCGATGGCCGACGTCATCAACGCCCTTCCCGATGGGTTGCTGTACGTGGTCGACAAGCAGCGTCTCGCGTTCGCTAATGCGGCCGCACGGCGTCTCCTGGAGACGGACCCGCCTGAGGACGAAACGCCCGCCCTCGACGGATTACAGTTCGGGGCGACCGGCGATCGCATCATCGAGGAGATTCGCCAGACGCTCGGACCCGACGGCAACTACCGCCCGGTCTCCACGGTCGTCGCGGCGGACGGAGCATCGGGCGACTACCGCGTTCGCGTGCTGCCCTTCAACGCGCGGCGCAAGACGGGGGAGTGCATCGTAACGATCGCGGACATCAGCCAGCAGGTGCGTTCCGACTTGGCTTTGCAGGAGTTCGTCGCGCAGCTGGCGCACGAACTGCGCACGCCGCTGACCAACATCCAAGCCTACGCCGAGACGTTGTCGAGCGGCGTGTTTGATGATCCGAAGATCATCTCCGATTGCTACAACGTGATCACGAAGGAGACGCGTCGCTTGTCGCGGCTGATTGAGGACATACTGAGTGTATCGCAGATGGAAGTGGGCTCAATCCGATTGCAGGTCAACGACGTCGACCTTCGGGCGCTGCTGAGTGACTCGGTTCGCGACCTGCGCGGTTTGGCCGATGAATCGCAGATCGATATGCAGTTGTCGCTTCCATCGAAGCTCCCGACACTGCGCGGTGATCGCGATAAGCTGGCGGTAGTAATCAACAACCTGCTGGGCAACGCACTGAAGTACACGCCGGCCGACGGCTCGGTTCACATCGGCTGCAAGGCGACTGATGATGAAGTGCTCGTGACGGTCAAGGACACGGGCATGGGCATCGACCCCGGCGATCACGGTCGCATCTTCGAGAAGTTTCAGAGGGGGTCGTCGGAGGCGGTTGAGGAAATCGTCGGGACCGGGTTGGGGCTGACGACCGCGCGGGAGTTCGTCCGCGGTCATGGTGGTGACATCGAGGTGATGAGCGCAGCGGGTGAGGGGGCGACGTTTATAGTTCGTCTGCCGCTTACCGCACCGCAGGCGGTATGCGGGGCGCAGTTGAACTAGGAGTGCATGGGAGAGTCTGCAATGGCGAGCATCTTGCTGGTGGAGGACGACGCTCACATGCTGCGTGTGCTGGCGATGTGGCTGGATCGCAACGGCCACGAGATCGGCGAAGCACGCGACGGCGTGATGGCTCAAGACCTGCTTTTGTCGCGATCGTTCGACATCATCGTGTCGGACGTGAACATGCCGAAGCTGGACGGCATCGGACTGGTCCGATGGCTGCGCAACGAACACGGGTCGGACACGCCCGTCATCCTGCTGAGTTCGCGATCCGACCAACTGGTGATCGCCAAGGAAATGGACCCGCTCGGAGTACAGATTCACGCGAAACCGTTCTCCCCGTCGCGACTCGTCGCCGACATTGAGCGACGATTGGCAGAGACGACTGGGAAGGGACAGCCGTCGGCAGCCGCTGAGAGGTAACTGTCGCCATGGCCAACGAAATGTACTCGAAAACGTCCACCCCACGGGAACGATCCCGTGAGCTTACGATCGAACTGTCCGATGCCATTGCCGGTGTCGGCGGCCGGGAGGGCGCGGCTTCCTCGGCGCGTGTCGGGTCTGCGTTCTCCGCCGTGGAGGATCGGATCGCGCTGCTCCTCCAGGAACGCACCGGAATGGCGGACGAGTTGCTCCGCGTCTACGAGCAGCTCGGCGTCGTTTCCGATGTGACCCGGAAGCTGCTGACGCTGCATTACGAAGCGGACGTGTACGGTCTCTTCGTTGAGAGTTTGCGCACGACTTATCGTGACGAGATCTTCGTCACCGTGCGGGACGAGGATGGCGTGGACGTCATCGACGGGGACATGCATGAACTGCCGTCGTGGGTGCGGGAGGGCGTTGCCGCGTCTCGAGTTGACCGGCGCGTCCGCGTCGTAAACCCGGGCCGATCATGCGGTGTCGCTGCAGATGGCGCGGTCCAGTGGCCGGAGCAGGCGTTGGTTGCCCCGGTGTTCGCCGGAGATGTCTTCACCTGCGCTCTGGTGCTCTGGCGCCGTTCGGACGATGGTCCGGTCACGCCATTGGACTCGAGCGAGATGTTGCTGTTCGACTCGCTCACCGCGTTCTGCGGTGACGCGGTTCAGAACTTCCGTCTGTTGAACGAACTGCGTCAGATGTCCATGGAGATGGTGCGTACGCTCGTCAACGCGGTCGACCAGAAGGATCCCTACACATCGGGGCATTCCAACCGCGTGGGCTACTTTGCGAAGTTGCTCGCGGCGGAGCTCGGCTTCGACAAGGAGGAGCTGCGTACGCTCGAGTACGCCGCATTGCTCCACGACATCGGAAAGATCGGCATCCGCGACGACGTCCTCAAGAAGCCGGGCAGTCTCACAGAGGCGGAATTCGAGCACATCAAGGAACACCCGTTGCGTGGCTACCATGTCGTCCGCGAGAACCCGCACATGCGCGAGATGCTCGACGGCGTACTGTATCACCACGAGCGCTACGACGGGAAAGGATACCCCGAGGGTCTGCGGGGTGACGAGATACCGCTGCAAGCGCGCATCATACAGATTGCCGATATTTTCGACGCCCTCACAACGACGCGTTCGTATCGCGGCGCGTTCACATGGCAGAAGGCGCTCTCGATACTCGAGGAGGAGTCGGGGAAAGTCGTGCATCCGGAACTGAGTGCCAAATTCGTGGCACTCATCACGAGACTGAACGAACGGAATCCGGCCGCCTTTGAAGCGATCGGAAAAACCAACGTCTCCTTGTGCCTGACCGACACTTTCGAGCCCTCCAGATGAGGATTGTGGCTGCCATGTTGGACTTGATTCTGCCTTGGTTTCCGATCGTTTTGAGTGCGGCGATCGGGGCGCGCCTGGTCGAGCGGGCGCGTGCGCCCTGGCTGGGTGCCGCCTGCGCGCTGTACTTCGTCGTGCTGGTCCAGATGACCGCCGGTGTGCCCGTTTGGACGGACGCCGCCATCGGCGCCGCGGTGCTGGCCGGAGCAGCGGCGATCCTCGGAATTGCGGAATGGTCGAGCCGCATGGGTGATGCGTCGAACGCCGACAGGCGCCGATCCGTTACCACCGGCGAAGAACAACTGCTGAATCGCTCGCTGGCCGACGGGATGGAGGCGTTCGACGAGTGGCTGGAGGCGCACCGGTACACGCCCGACATCTGGGCGTCCCTTGACGAGTTCCTTCGAGCTGTCCTCTACAGGAATTGCGGCGCGACGCACGTGAGGCCGTATCGCATTCTCAGCGAAGGCGATGCAATGGTTCCCCTGCACGTGATGGACGAACGCGGCTGCGAGCACCTCACTTCGGCACGCCAGGGAATTCCGGGGTATGTCGCCACAACCGGACGCTCCTACTACGCGAGTGACGTCTCGCACGGGAAGCTGGTGGACTCACTGGCCGCCAGGATGCAATCGCCGCCGGATTGGTGCTTCTGCGTTCGCCAAGGCGCGCACACCATCGGCATCGTGTCGATCGGTCGGATCGAAGACGTGGACGGCGCACGCCCCTGTTCGCGAGATGCGATGCGCGCTTGGGAACTGCTGGTTGGGCAATTCTGGACCGTGGTGAACGAGGTGTGTCGTGGGCGGACCGCCGTGACAACCGACGCCGTGTCTCAGTTGATGACCCGAGACGCATTCATCGAGGAAGCGCAGCGCGCCGTCGCCGAATCCTACAACCGCGGCGAACCCTTGGTGATGTGTGTTGTCGCCGTCGAGGGACTGCGCGCACTGCTGGATCGCGGGCGTTGGGATCTCGCCAAGGACGTGATCCATCAGGTCGGTCGCGCGGTCCGCGACCGCGTTCGACCGGACGACCTGCTGGGTTGCTTCGACGACGCCAGGCTGATGCTGATGCTGCGCCGGGTGGACTCGGAACTCGCCTCGCTGATCGCGACACAGCTGACTGAACACCTGACGCGGCTGCCGGTGATTGCGGCGCTGCCGAATGTCGCGGTCCGCATACGTTGTGGCATGGCGGGCAGCGGGACGGGAATGCCGTCCGCAGTCAACCTCGTCGCCACCGCAGTGAGGTTGTGCCACGAGGCGCGGAAGCGTGATGTGATGATGGCGACCGATCTGCCGGAAAGCCGTTCACCGGTCGCCTGTGCGGCCGATGGCAGCGAGGTGCGCAGTTGAAGATCGAACGACGCACCGTCGGAACCGTGGAGGTATGCTCGCCGCAGGATGCGTTGGTCGACGAACTCTCGGAACGGTTCGGTCACACGCTGCGGGAGTGCCTCGCCGGACCGAATCCACGAGTCGTCGTCGGTATGAAAGACGTGGGATACATGGACAGCGCCGCGCTGGAGGACCTCGTGGCCGTTGCTCATGACTTCCACGAGCGAGGTGCTCAACTGAAGTTGGCCAACGTCACGCCGACCTGCCGCGAGATCTTCGAATTGACCGGCTTGAGTGGGCAGTTTCAGTTTTTCGAGAGTGTTGACGCGGCGGTGAGAAGCTACTTGTGACCCCTGTGGAACGGTTGACGTCCGGGTGACCGCGCGACTATCGCTCGGCGCGCATCGGAAAACACTGAGGAACGCGATGATCGGCAAGAGCATGCGTCTGGGCGAGCAGTTGGTCGCTGATCAAGTGATCACCGACGATCAACTCAAGGAAGCCCTGTCGCAGCAGACAGCGACCGGTAGCAAGCTCGGCGATACGCTGATCGACATCGGCGCAATGACCTCGACGGCGCTGGTCAACGCACTCGCCAAGCGCCTCGGCGTCAAGGGATGCGTTCTACGTCACGGTCTGATCGACCCGAAGGTGGCCAAGTGCGTGCCCAAAGATGAGGCCGAGCGCCTGCGTGTCCTGCCCCTGTTCCGGGTAAACGATGAGCTCACCACCGCGATGGCCGATCCGCAGTCACTTCCGACGATCGACCGGATACAGAACCTCACCGGCTGCCGTGTCCGCTCGGTGCTCGCCCTCGAAGCCAACATCGACGAGTTTCAGCAGAAGTACCTGACCAAGGAGGTGACGGTCGACTCATTCATGGCGTCCATCGAGGAGGCCGACGTTCACATCGACGAGTCCGAACCGACCGAGGACACCGGCGTCACCGACCTCGATCAACTCATCGTCGGGAGCCCGGTCATCAACCTCGTGAACCTGATGGTCCTGACGGCCATGCGCGACGGCGCGAGCGACATCCACATCGAGCCGGACCGCAAGGCGACGCACATCCGATACCGCGTGGACGGGCAACTGCGCGAGCTGTTCAAGCCGCCACAGGGCATGCACGCCCCAATCGTCTCCCGGATCAAGGTGATCGGGCGCATGGACATCGCCGAGAAACGCCTGCCGCAGGAGGGGCGCGTCCATCTGGTGGCCGACGGACGCGAGATCGACCTCCGAGTGTCCAGCATGCCGACTGTTCTGGGTGAGAAGATCGTCATTCGTATTCTCGACAAGAACGATCTGAGCTTCGAACTCGAGGACCTCGGTCTCGTCGGACAGGACTACAGCAACGTGCTCCGAGCACTGCAGTGTCCCTACGGGCTGATCCTGGTCACCG
>JAJDDR010000126.1 GCA_029260255.1 Phycisphaerae bacterium | reverse complement strand
AGACGCCGTCGCCATCCGGGTCACCGTCCTCCACGCCACCGGGCGGCGGATCGCCCGTGACGGTGAACTCGGCACTACGACCGTCCACCTCGAGGTCCTCGTACAACTCGGTTACGCCCGATCGCGCGTTGTCAGCGATGGCTACAAGTGTTTGCGCGCTTCCGCCCGCGACGGCGTCGGCCGTAACCGTGAAGCGGGCGATTTCGATGGTGCCGCCTGGTGGAACAGTGACCGGGTCCTCTGACCACGGTGGTCCCCAGAACACGGTTGCGGGATTGGGGAGGGTCGGGTTGTTCAGGTAGTACTCTGAATCGCCAAGTCCGCTGAGCCAGACGAAGTCGTCGACTTCAACGAGGCATGCATGAATGAAGTAGAAGGCGACCGAGCTAAGACGCACGCCGTCGCCGCGGGTGTCGGTGAAGCTGGCCACGACCTCCGTGGGGACGCCGGGATCGAGCGTCGTCGGGCTGTACGTGATAAGGACCTGCCCGACAGCACGGGGCGTCCAAGTGAAAACAGCGATCAGTATGACTATGGTCTTCCTAAACATCGCAAGGCACCTCCCAAGAGTTGAACAAACGCGCCAACAACGAAAACAAAGAATAACGGCGCGCAGAATCCACATCCGAGCGACACACCCGTACCACCGACCGGCGCGGATCCGCGCCCCGTGGAACCGGTCGTGCATCGTTGAGACCTCGAATAGTACGTCTCGCGAAAGTGTCCGTTCTAACACGGAAAATCAGAAAAACTTGCGTGAGGGCGGCGGCATCCGCTTAACGAGCCGGCGGCGCCTAGCGTTTCGACGCTCCGATGGCACTTGCTGCGGCGTAATGGGCGGTATGCGTGATTGAGAGCCGGATTTCACCGATTCCCTTGTCCCCGGCCATGCTGGCGCACTCACCGCTCAATTGAACAATGGGTCGACCGCGGCGTGCATCGTGTCAGGCATGCGGCGCTGACGAAGAACAGCATCATGCCGACGCCACCGAAGCCGCCGCAGAACGGGCTGACGGTTCGTGACGGAGACTCGGCGGCTGTTTCTTCCGGGCGATTCTCGTCTGACGCGGTGGAGACGTCCTCCGGCTGATCTGTTCCGGCGTTTGGTGGTTCGGCGTCCGCTGCACTCTGAGACGTATCCGACGCTTCATCCCCGACACCCGCGGGCAGCGCCTCCTCGGGCTCGGAAAGCGGCACGAAATCACCGTCTTCGTCCGCGGGCTGAGCCGCGTCATCACCGTGCGCTGGCGGTTCCGTGTTGGATGGGTCATCCGGTGCTTCCGGACCAGGACCGGGGGCACCGCTACTCCCGCCGAATCCGTTGCCGGGCGCGTCCGGAACGTCATCACAGGCGTCGCCGATGCCGTCATCGTTGAAGTCGGCCTGATCGGCGTTGGCGATACCTGGACAGTTGTCGATGTCGGAACAGATGCCGTCACCGTCCGCGTCGTCACCCGGATCGTTGGGGCACACATCGCAGATATCCCCGATGCCGTCACTGTCCGCGTCGGACTGATCGGCATTCCCGATACTCGGACAATTGTCCGCATCCGCGCAGTAGCCGTCGCCATCAACATCGTTGTCGAAATCGTGGGGACACCAATCACAGGGGTCGCCCACGCCGTCAATGTCCATGTCGCTCTGGACGGCGTTAGCGATCAACGGGCAGTTGTCCACGTCGCCGCAAATGCCGTCGACGTCTCCATCGTCATCGTCATCGTTCGGGCAAACGTCGCACGAATCGCCCATGCCGTCGTCGTCAGAATCGATCTGGTCCGCGTTGGCGTCATCGGGACAGTTGTCCACATCGCCGCAAACATCATCGCCATCGCTGTCGTCCGCCGAATCAAGCGGGCAGACATCGCAGACATCTCCAATGCCGTCACCGTCCGTGTCGATCTGCTGGGCGTTGGTGTGGTCGGGGCAGTTGTCCACGGCTGCACAGACGCCGTCGTCGTCGGTGTCGTTGCCGGGATCATCCGGACACCCGTCGCATGCGTCCCCCATCCCGTCACTGTCCCTGTCGCTCTGATCGGCGTTCGCATGGTCGGGGCAGTTGTCCAAACCATCGCACAGTCCGTCGCCATCGCCATCGTCGCTTCCCGTTTCGCCCGGTGGCGTCTCGCCCGCCACGGTGAATTCAAAGCTGCGCCCGACGACCACGAGTTCACCCCCCGGTACGGACACATCGTGAACCCCCGAGAGCGGATCGTCCGCCATCGCGACCAGCGAGCGAGCGCTGCCCGCGGTCCGGTCGTGCGCCGTCAGCATGAGCCTCGCCACATCGATGGTACCGCCCGGCGGGATCCACCCACCGTCCGCCGTCGCCGGCGGTCCATACCAGGCGGTCTGAGGCTCCGGCAAGCTCGACGTGCTCCAGTAGTTCTCCGGATCGTCCAGACCACCGAGCCACTGAAACGCGCCGACGTCAATAAGGCACTGCGGAATAAACTTGAACCCGACATACCAGAGCCGCACACCGTCTCCGCCGGTGTCTGTGAAATGGATGACGACCTCCGTCGGCACTCCGGGATCAACGACCGTCGGGCTGTACGAGATCAAGATTTGCCCGCGCGCCGCGGACATCCACCCGAGTACGATGAGTAGAATGAGACCGGATCCTCTTGACATGACGAGATACCTCCATCGAGTGCATACGGCGCGAAAGGCGGCCGCACAAGCGAACGGTGGGCGATTCTCTCAATTGAGCGGCGATCGCCACCGTGAGCGGTCGTCGCTCGACGACCGGTTGCGCGGTTCAATACGCGTGTCACCGCCACCCGGGTCCGTCAAGAACCAAACCCTCCCAACAGTACGTCCGCTCGGATCGCCGATTCTGACACGGAAAAAGGAAGTTGAAGCACTCGCCGAAAGTGGTTTTTGAGGCCAATGGAAGCGCCTAGTACTCCGACACTACTCAATTGATGGGTAGAGTCGTTTGAGCTTTATCCGCGCATCGGCGGTGCGGAATCTCCAATCCACGTTGACGCTGCGCTGGTTGCGATCGCGCTCCCACGCGGCCACTTCGGTTCGAAGTTG
>JAJDDR010000125.1 GCA_029260255.1 Phycisphaerae bacterium | reverse complement strand
GCGAGACCGGAAGCGGGCTTGGGGTACTTGGTTTGTCCGTCGGTGAGCGCCTTTCGCGCGGCTTCGACGATGTGCGGCGGCGTGGGGAAGTCGGGCTCGCCGGCACCGAAGCTGATGACGTCGAGCCCCTCGGCGCGCATCTGAGCGGCGCGCGCCGTGACCGCGAGCGTGGCGCATTCCGCAACGGATTGGATTCGTTGTGAGAGCTTCATGTGTGTCCACTCGCCTGGGTTGAAGAAAGCCGCGGCTCCACCATCGCGCCGGCGGATGTATCAACCGAGCCGCGTTGGGGGGGATTCTAGTCATTGTCGTTGGCGTCCGAAAGGCGCGGGGGAGTAACTATGTTCTTCGTCAAACGCGGAGGGCCTGTTTGTCTGTCTGTTCGAGCCGGGTGATTGGCTCAGTACGTGTCGTATCCAACTCCCTGAGCATCCAGGTCAGCGGTGTTGGCGATGATCGCTCCAATCTCGTAGTTGAAAACCCACCCGAGGCCCGCGTTCTCGTTGACCGCCGGTGGGTTGTTGGTCTGCATGTCGACCCCCGTCGACCCCGCGTACGGTCCGACGGGAAGTGCAGGTATGCCCTGCATGTACGGCCCGTAAATGTGGACGCCGGCCGTCGTGCCGACGTTTCCGGCGTCGTCGGTTTTCTTCGTCAGATGGTCGATGAATGTTGCCTCCAGGGAGTCGGCTCCTGGCCATAGACCACCGTGTTCGGCGGCGTACAGGTCAATAACGGTCCGGAGCGTCGCCAAGTTGGCACGCACTGCAGCTTCGTTGGCCCCCGCCGCGGCCCGGCTGATGCGCGGGACGGCGATAGCCGCGATGAGACCAATAATCACTATGACGATCACCAATTCGACGAGCGAGAAGGCTGGTTTTCGAAACTCCAAGACGCCCATGGACTACCTCCACCGCAAGGGGATATCGACAAGACGCACGAACGACTGAATCGTTCGCGGGTGCTCGGAATCGGTTCGTTGGCGGTCTGGGACACCGCGTGCTATGGCATTTCGGGCTCGGTGGTGACGGGTTCGGCCGGCGCCTGCTTTTCGGGGAGGGTGTCCAGGGCCAGTTTCCGTGATCGCGAGAGAAGAGCGATGATCGAGAGGACGATCATCGAGCCGTTGATGACGAGCTTCTTCCAGATGATGATCACGCCACCGCCGCATCCGCAATCGAAGGCGATGTCAAGGAAGGCCTGCTCGCCCTCTCCCCAGACACGCAGGGCGCGCATCAGGATGGCGGCCGTGAACACGAGGAGCATCGCCAGGATGGAAAACGCCGCTCCGCGCAGCCACAATCCGGCGATCAGCAGATTGCCGCAGATGATCTCAAACCACGGGAGTACGACGGCCGTGAGATTCATGTACTCGGGCGGGGACAGCGGCAGGAGTTGGTACTCCTTGATCTGCTTGAGGAAATCGACGGGGTCGCCGAGCTTGTGAAATCCGTAGAGGATGAACAGATTCCCCAGGACCAGCCGGGCGACGATCATCGGCAGGTGGGTGTTGTCGACGCGCTTTAGAAGCGACGGTGTTTCACTCATCCCAAGGACCCTCTTCGGTTTCGAGGTTGTCGCCCAGCCACTCGGCGATGCCACCCTCGAAGACCCGCACCTTCTCCCGTGGGATCATACGTTCGACCACGAACTCCGTGCCGAGGAGGATGCTGTCGGTGCAGTCGCCACCGCCGCAATAGACGATGATGAGGTCGGCCTGTTGGAGGTACTCCTCCGCCTTTTCAAAGCTGCGGTCCGAGTCATAGCGATCGATGTGGATCGCGCCCGGGATGTGGGCCTCTTCGAAGTGCTCGTCGTTGCGGGCATCGACAAACACGGTCTCACCGCTTCCGTAGGCGGCGCTCAGGTAGATGCCGACCATCTCATCGAGCGTGACGTTCGGAAACGGGTTCTTGATCGCCTTGCCGTCGTCACCGGCATCGTCGCCGCCGACGGTTGGGTCGTCCGGCGCCGGCGGTTCGAGCACCAGGAAATAGGGTTTTCTGATGTCGAGATGCCCCTTGGACCGCCCCGCGTTGTAGCCCAGACCCAGCACCGACGCGCCGAGCACGATGGCGAGTGAGGGGAGAATAATCGATTTCATGGTCCTTGCATCCTTGAGAAGCAGCGCTCACACCACAGGTCATTCTCCGAACGGAGGAACGGCGAGTCAACGCCGTCGACCGGGGTCGTTACGGTGGCGAAACAGACGGCGTTGGATCGTGATCACGCGGTGATGGGGAAGCCGACGTTCACGAGTTTGCCCGGTTCGGCGTCTTCACGTAAGGTCTCCGCACCGCGGGCATGGCGGCGGGCGGGTGCGCCGTCGCGGTGGTCACGGCGACGTCCGTGCGGTATTATCGGCGTACGATGGCGGAGAACGTATCCTCGATCGCTGGAGAAACACACATTGAAACCGGAAAGTATTCGCAACATCGCGCTGGTCGGACACTCTGGCGCTGGCAAGACCTCCCTCGGAGAATCGTGCCTGCACATCACCGGTGCCACGAATCGTCTCGGCAACGTCGACGACGGCACCTCCATTTTGGACTGCAGTGACGAGGAGAAGGAAAAACGACAAACTCAGCAAGCGTCTGTGTTTTCCTTGTCGGTCGACGGCACGCACATCAACGTGATCGACACGCCCGGTCTGGCGGACTTCTGCGGGCAGGCAATCCCGGCGCTGGCAGCGGTGGAGACCGCGGTGCTCGTCGTGTCGGCCGTCGCTGGAATCGAGGTTAACACGCGCAAGATGTTCGAGCGCGCTCGCGGTTACGGCGTCGGGGTCATCATCGCGATCAACAAGATCGACGCGGACAACGTCAATGTCGAGGAACTGGTCGGGCAGCTTCAGGAGAGCTTCGGGGCTCAGTGCCTGCCGGTCAACCTGCCGGCGGACGGTGGCAAGAGCGTGATCCGATGCCTGGGCGGTTCGGGCACTCCGGACTTCGGCAACCTCGATGAGGCACACACGGCCGTGGTCGAGGCGGTCGTCGGGGCGGACGATGACCTCATGGAGAAGTACCTCGGCGGGGAAGTGTCCGACGACGAGGTGCGCAAGTTCACGGCCGTTTCGGTGACCCAGGGCGAGCTGGTCCCGATCGTGTTTACGAGCGCGCGCAACGGGACGGGCGTCCAGGAGTTGCTGTCGGCGGTCATCAACTACGCGGCGAGCCCGATCAACGGTTTTCACCGGACGCTCGTCGATGGCGAGAACAAGACGGAGGTGGATCCCGCCGGGGCGGATTTCGTCGGGCAGGTGTTCAAGATAGGCAGCGACATCAAGAGCAACATCAAGTACGCGCACATACGCGTCCTGAGCGGCACGCTGACCCACGACACTTCCTTGCACACGGTCACCGAGAAGAAGGGACTGCGACCGGGACAGGTCTACCGTATGATGGGCGGCGAACACTCGGACGTCGACGGGGGCGTAGCCGGCGACATCGTCGCGCTCGCGAAGCTCGACGTGCATCTCGGTGACGTGTTGTACTCCGGTGCGGGCGGGACCATTGACATGCCCGTCCTTCCGAAACCGATGTTCGCGCTGGCCATCGAATCGAAAACCCGGGGCGACGAGGACAAGATCGCGGCGGCGTTCAAGCGTTTCGCCGAGGAGGATCCGTGTTTTAAACTTGATCGCAACGCCGCGACGAACGAGACCGTCATTCACGGTATTGGCGACGTTCACCTGCGAACGTATCTGCACAGACTCACGACCCACTATAAGGCCGAGGTCATCACGCATCCGCCCAAGATCCCCTATCGCGAGACCATCACGGGCTCGGCGACGGACGTCGAATACACGCACAAGAAGCAGACCGGAGGCGCCGGTCAGTTCGGGCGCGTGATCATTAACGTGCTGGCCAACGAGCGCGGGGCGGGGTACGAGTTCGTCGACAAGATCTTCGGAGGTGCGATCGACCAGTCGTTCCGGCCCAGCGTCGACAAGGGTGTGCGTGCCCAGATGGTTGAGGGTGTCCTCGCGGGCTATCCGATCGTGGACGTGAAGGTCGAGTTGACCGACGGGAAGACGCACCCGGTGGACAGCAAGGACATCGCGTTTCAGATCGCCGGTCGCGGTGCGTTCAGAGAGGGGTTCATGAAGGCCAACCCCATCCTCCTCGAGCCGATCGTCACCATTGAAGTGACCGCGCCCGTCGACAATCTCGGTGATCTTCAAGGAGACATGGCTTCGCGCCGCGGTCAGCCGATCGGACAGGAGATGCTCCCCGGTCAGATGGCGGTGCTCAAGGCGTCGGTGCCGCTCGCCGAGGTGGCCGACTATCACTCGCGACTGTCGAGCATCACCGGCGGTCAGGGGAGCTACATGATGGAGCTGTCGCACTATCAGCAGGTGCCCGCCATGGTGCAGCAGAAGATCATCGCAGACCACGGCAAGAAGGCGGAAGCCGGCTAACCGCGGTGCCCGAGCCGGCACGCACTATCAGTTCGAGCGATTCGCGTTTACTTTCATCCAGGCTGTGGTTGCGCGCAAGATTCTACGACATAGAGGGTTAGGCTGCGCGCGGCAGCGTGCCCTTGCGGTGAGTGTGCATGATGTGATTTGAACGGGCCGGTATCGTCGTCCGCAGACCGATGGTGGTCTGGAGGACGGCTGATGCGATCCAAAGGCAGAGACGCGGAACCCGCACGGTTTGCGGCGGTTCGGCAGCGTTTTGAGCAGTGGCGCGCCACGCGTCTGGGGCGTGGGCGGATCCCGGAGTGGCTGTGGACATCAGCGGTAACACTGGCCGGAGCGTACGGACTTTGCCGAACGGCACGGACGCTCGGGCTGGACTACAACGCGCTGAAGAAACGCGTCGAGTCCGCGGGCCTGAACACGTCGCC
>JAJDDR010000124.1 GCA_029260255.1 Phycisphaerae bacterium | reverse complement strand
CCGCGTACGCCGGGTTTTTTAGAATCGAATGCAACGCCGACAGCGTCGGCTCCTTCCACAATATCTGGCCGGCATACAGACCGGAGGTCTGGCGCCGAGGCAGTTTGAGATGGTTCCTCACGAGGTAGACCAATACTTTCGAGCCGCTGCCCAACTCGGCGAACTTGGCAAACACCAAGCGAATCCGTTGTTCGACGCTTGTGTCCGGATCAAGGGCCACGCTTCCATCGACATTACGAACCAAGCCGGTCGGCAAGTGTTGAACCAGCTCACCCCGTTTGGCTTTCGACAACCGACCGGCATCCAATCGCAAACGCAGGCTATGCAGTTCTGCCTCAGACATTGTACCCTTCAAGCCGAGCAATAAGCGGTCGTTGAAATCGCGGGGGTTATAGATCCCATCGCTGTCGCCGATCAGCGTATCGAACAACGCACAGAGTTCCAATAGCCGATGCCAATCGGCATTGTTGCGAGCTAACCGTGAGACCTCGTAACCAATGACGATGCCGATCTTGCCCAACCCCACGTCCGCCACCAGCTTCTGAAAACCGGCCCGGCCCTCGGCATGCTTAGCGGAGACGCCTTGATCGCCGTCGACCACGACAATCTGCTCAGACTTCCAGGTGAGTTCACGCAACCGCTCGGTCAGCGCGCGTTGATTGACCGCGCTCTCGCGGTTCTCTCGCACCTGCTTCGGGTCGGACTGCCTCAGGTAAACGACCGCAAGACGTTTCAAGTGAGTCGGCAAGACCTTGATCGAACCGTTCATGTTCCATTTCCTCCGTGAGAATCCGAACGATTTCCTCAGCCACCTCGCCTTGTTCGCTTGGCGACAGATGGCTCCACACGTCGCGACTTGCTTGAGGTTGCATGCTTACCTCTCCTGGCGATTGGCAACGCCAGGAAAGTAGCAACCAAGTCCCGGATCGCGGTCAAGGTCAGAACGGTGGGCTCTGGACGCGGGCCCGTGAAGAGATTCGTGCTAACAACGGGAATGTGCCCGTACTGTCCAGGGGCTAGCTCAACCTGGCAATGACGCACGTGCCCCGGCAAGATAGCAATGCCAGCAAGCTTGAATTCGCGCCCGAATAACGGGTGTGCCGGGTCTGTGACCGTGACGTACCCCTCACATTCCTGCGTGACAAACGGGGTATTGCGTTGGGCGGGGTTTGCCCGTGCCGACGCTGCCGATCAGGCAGACGTTCTCCCGCTGGTCGATCCATCCACCGCGAGCCAGTTCCAAGAGCTTCTGCTTGGGAAGCGACGGCGTGGCGGCGAAGTCGAAGGTGTCAAAATCCTTTTCCACGGGGAAGGCTGCCTGTTTGATCCTCGCCTTCAGTGCGTTGGACTGACGCGTGGCCAGTTCCAACTCGGTCAGGCGGAGCAGGTACTGCGGATAATCTTCGTTGGCCGTGGCCGCTTCCCGGCTGAGCTTCTCGAACTCGGCCAACATCGTGGGCAGCCGCAGTTGCTTGAGGTTGGCTTTCAGCAAGAGCCAAGGGTCGCTGGCTTTCGACATGGTTCAGACCTCCTGTCTGTAAAAAGTTATCGAAACACTTGAGATCGGGTCGAGGAACATGCACCGGCGGCAGGCTTCCCGCCTCGAACGGCGTCGGCGACGGACTGCCCGACGCATGGCTTTCTCGCAGTCGTAATCGTTCGGTGCTTTGGGCGATCAGATCGGCCGTCAGGCATCCAGCGGCGCGACAGCTCTCGATTGCCCGAGCCACACGCTTGACGGGGTGTTGACCTAAGAGCTGCAGCACTCGGGCGAACTGACGCGCGCCGGCGAAGGGGCCGTGCCTCGCTTCCATCTGCTCCCGCAACTCGCCAAACACGGCTGGCAACGTCCAATTCTTGAACAGGGCCGTGTGATCAAGATAGGCCGGCTTTCGATCCAACAGCGTCAGGTAGTGCAGCGGATCGAGCACGTGCTGCCGGGCATCGTAGCTCCGCACGTGCCGGGCCACGACCACCCCCTCGACAACGATCTCGACCTTGTCCACGCAACCCTTCACGGTGGCCGTCCGAAAGGCGAAGTGGCGAGGCACGCTGTAGCGGTTGTTGTCGAAGGCCACCGTCTGGTACTTGTCGACCTTCCGCGCTTCACGGATGCACGCGTCGAAGGAACGTTCCGACAAGAGAACGGTCAGGGGACGCTCTTGGTCGAAGCGGCGCCCGATCGTTTCACTTTGGCCCGTGGCGACTCGCTCCAGATCCGCAACGCAGCAACGACGTAGATAGTCGTTCAGTTCGGCCAGGTCCTTCATCCGCGGCACGGGCGTGGCCCAACGTCGCTGGAGGTTCTTGACGCGGTTCTCCACGTGCGGCTTCTCGTTGCCCCGGGCGGGCATGCAGAAAAGCGGCTCGAAGTTGTAGTGGCTCGCCAAGGCCAAGTAGCGAGGGTGAATCTTCCGCTGGCGACCTGTCAGAATCGCCGTGGCCACCGTCGTGGGATTGTCCCACCAGACCTCTTGGGGCACGCAGCCGAAGAACTCGAAGGCCGCCCGCATGCCGTGAAGGATGGCTTCTACACGCTCCGTCGGAAGCGCGATGGCGAACGTCCGATAGGAATAGGCCCAGGTGACCAACAGCACGGCCACTGGACGACGACCATCAGGAAAGTCGACGTGGATGTGGCCGAAGTCGCACTCGGCCCGCTGGCCCGGCGGATGGTCCAGCGGCAGAAAGGTCTCGCGGACCATGCGGCGTCGCGAAGCGACGTACCGCCGCACCTGGTCGTAACCGCCCGTGTAACCCTCCTTGGCGATTCGGCGAAAGATTTGCATCGCCGTATGGCGTTGCTTTTTCGGCGCCTCTTCGTCCGCCTGGAGGATCTCGTCAATGATCGGCACGAACCGCCCCAACTTCGGGGCCAAAGGTCGCTTGGTGCGGGTGTACTCCCGCGGCTCCGGACTCTTGAGCACCTCACGGATCTTCCGCCGCGAGTGATGAAACTGCCGGGCGAGCGCCCGGATGCTCATCCCGTCCCGGTGAGCAAGCCGAATCTTCGCATACTCTTCCACCGTAAGCATCCTTGCCTCCTCCATGCTGGCGTCTCGGTACGAGACAACAGCATAAGAAGGCCGCTACGGTGGGTCCCCTTTCCATGCCGATTCCCAACGGGGGGGTGGGTCCCTTTTGCATGCCGATTTCCATTTCGGAAGAGCGGACCTTCGGGATGGGCGAACATCCGTCGCTTCGTGATAGCCATTGCGGTGTCGATAAGGTATACCACTCGCGCAATGCGTTTCATCTTCGACTCAGATTTGTCGAATACGAACCGCTGATTCGCAAGATCTACGTGGCGGGCTTCCACGCGAAGCGACTCTTGTG
>JAJDDR010000123.1 GCA_029260255.1 Phycisphaerae bacterium | reverse complement strand
GAAGGCACGGAGGCACGAAGGCACGAAGGGGTGTGCGTTGGGGACTGAGCTGTGAGTAATCTGGGTGATTTGGAAGCGGCCGTGGTGGGGTTGATCGCTGCGATTCAGAGCGGCGGGTCGGCGGTGTTTCGGTCGGCGAGCGGGTTTTCCGATCCGGACCGCAAGCGGAGCACGGCGCATCTGCGGCGTCAGGTGGCGCCGGCGGCGCTGGTGATCTACTCGGGGAGGCTGCGGACGGACGCGGCGGAGTCGGTCGTCGGGCTCGAGAAGCTGACCGTCCTGGTTTCCGCGGAAAATCTGCGGGGCCGGGATGATCCGCGTACGGGTGACGGAACGTGGCACGGGGGCTTCGAGCTGCTCGGGTTCACTACGACGGCGCTGGACGGCGTGCTGGTTCAGACGGATCGGCGGCTGATCGCCATCGATGAACAGGTTGCCTACGCGGACGAGACGCACGTCGTGTACGAACAGCGCTACGCCGTGGACCGCGTCGCGGAGTTGGCGGCTCCGACGTTCGACGGGGTTGCGCTGGCCGGGGCGGGCAGCCTGGTCAACGTGGTCGTCGGCGAGGTGAAGGCCGAGACGCAAACGTTCGCGTTTCCGGGGATCGATGGCGTGTACCGGCACCATCTGGGCATGCGCAGCAGGCCCATCGTGTGGCGCGGTCAGCTTCGCGCGTCGAGCGATGCGGCGTTGAACACGATCGAATCGGGCATCGAGGCGGCGGTGGCGAACCCCGGCGCGTTCACGATGGTCGATTCGTGGTCGCGCAGCTTTGCGGACTGCGTCTGCGAGCGCTTCGTGCGAACGAAGCCGCGACGACGGCATCCGACGCGGGGAGACGCGCTGCAGCCGTTCGAGGTTCATTTTGCGCAGTTGAATGTCTAGATGGGGAATCACCGGTTGGAAACCGGTGCCACACTTGGGGATGGGGACACACTAGAGGTGGGGGCGCACTAGGGATGGCGCCAGGCGAGGTGCGGTGCCAAACCGTGGCCAGGGGATGGACTGATGAGTAGTGCGGTTGGTCGATCAAGGGATACTGAGCTTCTGGTGGGGGCTCTGGAGACTTCGCCGGGGTCGGGCGTGTTCGAGGTCGACGATCGGCTGCGTGTCGAGGAGGTGTCACTGGGCACTGACGCGGAGATTTCGACGGCGCGGATGTCGGTGCGACTGGACGACGAATTCGATACGGCGGACGCGCGGGCGCGGTACGCGCCGGATCTCCGTGTGATCGCTCGGACGGATGAGGCCGACGCGTCGCGCAACGTGGTGCTGTTCGACGGGTACCCGCCGGTGCAGGAAGCGCGCTGGCGCGGCGGACCGGGGCGTGGCGAGGAGTCGTACGGCTTTGTCGCAACGCACGTGTACGAGCGTCTGTCGCGCGAGCGCGCGGCGTGGATCTTCGGGCGGCGGATGCGCAGCGGAGCCATCGCGGACGGACTCGTGGCCGACCCGGTCAGGTGGGGCGGGCGGAGCGTGCTGGTGGAGGCGTTGCCGTGCGTGTTCAATCTGGACGGAGCGGCGAACTGCTCAGCTACGCCGCTGACGGTGACGTCGCCGGACGGATCGCCGCGCTCGATACGGGTGTTCACCTACGACGACGATCCGAGCGGCGTCGCGTGGACCTATCTGAACGCGCTGCGTTACCTGGTGTGGTTCCACGCGCCGAGTGCGGGGCCGGTGTTCGAGGGCAACGTGTTCGACACGACGGACGGGCAGGTGTCATCGGCGCCCGGGTCACCGACATCGTCGCGTGTGCTCGGGCGCTTGCTGGTGGCGGCGGAGTCACTCAACTGCGAGGCAACCAATCTGGTCGAAGCGTTGTCGCTGCTGGCGGACGCGGCCGGCGTTCACGTGACGGTTGATGCGACGGCGGCGGGCGCGGGGGTGCGTTCTGCGTTTCGCGTTTGGGCGGTCGGGGACGGTCCGCGGCGGAGTTTGAATCTGGCGCGTGGCGGGCGGCACGCGGACGGGGCGGCGCGTTTCGACGGGTCGTCTCTGTCCGCGTCGGACGTCTTTCGGGCGAACGAGATCGGCGCGGCGGACATGCGTTGGGACTATCGGCGAATCGTCAACGCGCCGATCGTGGTCGGGGGCGTGAAGGGCTACGAGATGACGCTGCCGCTGGTGCCGGGTTGGCTTCCGACGGTGAACCTGGACGATGTGGACTTGCCGGATCGGGCGGCGGCGAAGGCAGCAGCGTTGACGCCGCTGCAGGTGAATGAACTCGGCGCGGGGGCCGGTCAAAACCCGTGGTTCCAGAAGTACCATCGCGAGGGCTCGGCGTTCGCCGACAACCGCTTCGTGGGGCGGCGCTGGGTGCTCAACGAGGACGGGCGATTCGACGGGGCGACGTTCAACCGCAACGTTCCGTTTGATGACTATCAGCCGTTTGACTTTTCGACGGTGTCAGGGTCCGGCATCACGGTGCGGGGGGCGTGGTCGCGGCGCAGCCGGGCGCTGTTGCCGACCATCACGCGGACGCAGCTCGGCGCGCGGTTCGGCGTCTTCGTGGAGGTGAGCTTTGACGGTGGGACCACCTGGTGTCGCCCGCAGGGGCCGACCGTCGTGCTGCGCGATCCGACGGCGATCGCCTTCGAGGTGACCAACCCGACTCAGATTACGCCGGTGGGTGTCGATCCGCTCGAGCAGAACATGTGGTACGCGATCATCGATCAGACTTTTCGCGTACGCGTCACGGCGTTGATCGAGGCGGACGATCGTCTGATCGCCGCGGCGGCACCGAGCAACTCCGGGTCGCCGACGCTGTGGACTACTTCGCGCGTGGTGCATCGGCCCGGCGTGTATCGGTTTCACACGAGAGCCGGGACGACCGACGTGCTTGCGAGCGTGAACCCGGAAGCGACGGACGTCGACCGGGACGACTCGGCGGACATCGCGGCGTTCGCGGGCGAGTTGGAGGCGCGCGGGCGCGACCGGGCCGTGGTCGCGGCGCCGGTCTTGCCGTGGCTGGACACGTGGTTTTCGATCGGGGTGGAGATCAAGGGTGTTCGCGGTCGGGGGGTCTCGTTCCTCACGCGCGAGGGCGAGGCGGCGTTCGGACCGGCGGTTGTGGGGAAGCGTTTTCGGTTCGGCGACGGCATGTGGGAGACGTCGCTGGTGTTGGAGCATTCCGATGCAGCGGGTTGAGGTTCGGGTGGATCGGTTGCGGCGGTACGGTTCGGACGCTGCGTTTGTGGTCTACGGCGACCTCGGCTCGGGTACCGTGGATTTCGATCATCCGTTGACGGCGCGACCGCTTCGGTTGTGGCCTGACTCCGCGGAGCAGCGCGGACACGCGTTGGACGCGCATGTCACGGTGCGGCACTTGGACGGCGTCGTTCGGGACGGGCACGTGGAAAACACGCACTTGGAAGGGGAGCATCTGTATCCGGCATTGGCGGTGACGTTCGAGACGCCGGCGTATGTGTTCGGGCGTTTTCAACACGCCGTGAAGATGTCGGACGGGTCGGGGAATGTATCGGCGGGCGTGACGGTGGGGATCACTGTGAACAGTGCGCCGACCGCGCCGGAAGGGGTGGAGCGCGCGGGTTACGACTCGGGCACGGATCGACTGACGCTCTCGTTCTCGCCGAGCCGGTTCGTGCCGATCGGCGGCTAGTGACGGTGCATGGGAATGGAGGTATGTGATGGCGGGACAATTGACCTATCCGAGTGAAGTGTATCCATCGGACGCGGTGATCGAGTCGTTGGACGGGACGGTGGACGTGGCGACGGGTCTGGTGTACGTGGCCAAGGGCGTCGGGCCGAACAGCACGCCGACGTACGAGGTGCAATACAACAGACGACTGGAGCGGGAGAACCGGGTGCTGGCGGCGTCGCGGCAGGGGATGGTTGTCGACGAGGGCGCGTTGAAGATCGGGGTGTATCCGATCTCCTATCAGCTCGCGGGACAGTCGAAGTCGTTTGAGG
>JAJDDR010000122.1 GCA_029260255.1 Phycisphaerae bacterium | reverse complement strand
TCGAGCCAACGCCGTCAGGCAACCACCGAGCACACTCACGCTCTCGGCGGTGCGCCAATGACCAGCAGCGAGATCGCGGCGTCGGCTGTCGTACGCTTCACGCAGCCACGCCTCCGCTTCGCCCTCCCGCCCGGCGGCTAGCAGCACCCTGCCCAAACACAGCAAAGATCGTCCATCTCTGAAAACCTGAATCGCCTCTCGGGCCAGCGTCTCCGCCTCGGCCGTCTCCCCTTCTAGGAGTCGGAGGTCGGCCAGCCCAACGAGCGTGCTTGCCATCGGCCCCCCATCCGCATCTGGAAGGTCTCTTCGGATGGCCAGCGCCTGGCCCAAAAACTTCTCCGCGCCGACGTAGTCGACACGGGCGCACGCAATGACACCCAGTTCTTTCATGATGAATGCGATGGTCTGATCGGCTTCCTGTCCAAGGCTTTGAAAGATCGCCAAAGCCTCACGATGCAGCCGCTCCGCTTCATCCAAAGCACCGCGCTCCCGCAGAACGACAGCTAGGTTGCGAAGCGAGTCGGCCACTTCTGCGTGGTGGTTCCCACGCAGCTTGCGACGCATCCGCAAGGCCTCTCGCAACGATGGCTCCGCCTGCTCGAGACGCCCGATGTCCTCGTAAAAGCCGCCCATATGGTGGAGTATTCTGGCGATGTGCAGGTGCTCATCACCCAGCAGACTGCGCATCATCTCCAGCGACTGCCTATAAAACTCCTCCGCCTCGACGTACCTTTGCCCTTTCCACCGGCCGAATGCCAGACCGGAAAGCGTGTGCGCGATGTCAACGTGTTCGCCACCCAACGCTCGCCTCTGAACGTCCAACACCTCCCGGAAGGTGCCGTTCGCGGCGGCATACTCGGCCTTGTGAAGCTGAATCTGGCCCAGGTTGTACAATGTCCACGCGGTCTCCTGGTCGAGATCGCCGCGGAACTCCCGGTACATACCTAGGGCTTCGCGAATGCACCTCTCCGCAGCTTCATGCTCATCCCGCTCGTCCAGCAGGAACGACAACTCCCGCAGAGTCCGGGCGACCTCTTCATCCCTGCCGAGCAACGTGCGCCGGATCTCCAGCGCCCGCCGACGTGCCGCGATCGCTGGGTCCATAGCGCGCTTCTCATAAAGAACCTCGGCCAGATGATCCAGGCAATCAGCAACCTGCAAGTGCGTTCGCCCGTGCGCAGCCTCATACCGCTCAAGCGCATCACGCAACAGTTTTTCGGATTGATGGAACTCACCTCTGATGCTGAGTGCATAGGCGAGTTGGTACAGCACTGCTGGCACACTGGGATGTTCGTCACCGCCGATGTCCATGAAGAGGCTCAGCGCCTCACGAAAGTGGGCCTCCGCCTCGTCAAACCGCCCGATGCCCATGTAGGAGTTGCCGATCGTCACCCGCACCGCGGCCTGCATCTCTGGCTGATCGGAAAACTCGACGCCCACCCGCTGCGCCGCACGGTCCAGCAACTCGCGGACCGTGAGATCATGTCGGGTGGACACCAGAGAGGCCGCTTCCAGCGCGTCGTGCATGAACCGGTTGACCCGCTCCGCCTTCAACGTCTCACGTTGTGCGACGTCTCGCTGCAGTTGCGCACGCTGCTCCGCATCCAGAGCCCGATTGCGCTCCGCAGTGGCCTCGGTCGCCTTCCAGATCGCAAAGGACAAGCCCATGACGATCCCCAAGACGGCGATGACACTCGCCGCCATCAGCGTCCTGTTGCGCCGCGCGAACTTCTTGAGCTGATACCACCCGCGATTCGGGCGGGCGCTGATGGGCTCGTGATTCCGCATCCGCCGAATGTCCGCAGCCAGCGCCGAGGCCGACGAATAGCGTCGGGATTTGTCCTTCTCCAGGGCCTTTTCGACAATGAACTCCAGATCGCCCTGAAACGCTCTGTCAATCGAACTGAGCGGCGTCGGATCCTCTTCCTCAATCACGCGCAGAGCCTCGGGAACGCTCTTGCCCCGAATATCGTGGGGAAGCCGCCGGGCGAATATCTCGTACAGAATCACGCCCAGCGCGTACACGTCGCTACGCGTGTCCAAGTCCTCGGATCGCCCACTCGCCTGTTCGGGACTCATGTAGGCCAGCGTGCCGACCATCTGACCGACATCGGTTTTTAAGGTAACCGCGACAATGTCGGCATCAGTCGCCCGCGCAACGCCGAAATCGAGAATCTTGGGTTGCCCCGAGACCTCTACGAGGATGTTCGCCGGCTTCAGGTCCCGATGAATGATGCCCTTCTGGTGCGCGTGCTCGACGGCGTCACAGATCCGCAGCGCCAGGTCGAGTGGTGAGTCCATTCCTGGATTGTGCGTGCGGACGTACTCGTTCAGTGCCCGCCCGTCGATGAACTCCATGGCGAAGTAAGGCTGGGGACCACTGCCGGAATCAGCGGTTCCCGCCTCGATGATCCGGGCGATGCCCGGGTGTTGCAGCCGGCCGAGAATCTCCGCCTCGTGCTCGAAACGCCGCACCACGCTGGCCGAGACTATCCCTGGCCTGATCACTTTGAGCGCGACCCTGCGACGCGGGCGCTCCTGCTCGGCCTCGTACACCACACCCATGCCGCCCTCGCCGATCTGGCGAATCACGCGAAACCGGCCGATGCGGTCCGGCACGCCCACGTGTTGTGTGCCGCCGTCCGTCGAGGCGTCGGAGGTCAAACTTGACTCGGTTGCCCGAAACGCCGGCATGCGGAGATACTCGGCCGTACCCTCGGCATCGCAGTCCAGCAGAGACTCTATATCCGCGCGAAGGTCAGTGTCCAACCCGCACATTCGATCCAGAAATCCGGTGCGCTCTCTGGGAGGAAGATCGATCGCCCGCTGAAACAGTTCCTTGACTCGCTTGTTTCGCGCGTTCGGCATCACGTCGCCACCGCTGCGGTCTCAGTCAGCGTTCGAGAGTTCTTGTTGCAGCCAGGATCTGGCATATCGCCACTCCCGCCGGACCGTCCGTTCCGACAATCCGAGCCCCGCAGCAACTTCTGCTTCGGTCAAGCCCGCGAAGTAACGCAACAGAACGATCTCCGCACCGCGGGCGTCCGTCTGCGCCAACCGCCCCAACGCCTCATCGATGGCGAGTATATCATCGGGCTGCGGGTCAACCGCAAGTTCGTCCGGATCGAGCTTGATACGCTTGCGGTCGCCGCCGCGCTTGACACGCGCCTTCCGCCGGGCCTGCTCGACGAGGATGTCCCGCATTGCCTGAGCGGCCGCCCCGAAGAAATGCCCCCGCCCTTTCCATCCCGGATCACCCGACCCGACGAGACGCAAATACGCCTCGTGGACCAACGCCGTCGGCTGCAGCGTGTTGCCCGGCGGCGTCTGCGACATTCGGGCCGCCGCCAGGCGGCGAAGCTCGGCGTACACCAGCGGCAGCAGCTTCTCCGCCGCCTGCTTCTCCCCCCGAGCAACGCATTCCAGTATTTGCGTGACCTCATCCATGGACGCGAAATCGCCAATGAAACCGTGGCCGGATGCTCGCCCCTTTGGCGGACTGATCAGTGGCGAAAGCCATGGGTGCCGACAACGGTCGCCCACCAGTAGATCGGGTTCCTGCACATTGTACAGGATTCGATCCGGCTTGGGGCGGTCGATTCTGCGATGCGGACCAGCAAACTCGCACGCACGTTTGACTAAGGGAGGACTCAAGATATGACGACTCAAGAAAAAAGCTGCTCCAAACGATGGGCCGGAGCCTCGGTCACCATATGCCTCTGCGGTGCGCTCTGGTACGCCGTCAACGGTGTGAACGGTGAGGACGTCGCGAGGCAACCGGTGCAGGGGCTGGCGTCGCCGGTGGAGAACATGACACGGGCAACGGCCGCGCCGCCGGTCTCGGCCGCATCGCTGCTGGGTCCTGCGCCGAGCATGCTCAGCTTCCAGGCCCTTTTGACCGACGTGGACGGCAACCCGCTGCCGGGACCGACCGTAAACCTGGAGTTCAACATTTACGACGGCACCGGCGCCCTGGTCGAGGGCCCGGTTCTGCTCAACGACGTTCCGATCACCGGCGGAGTAGCCGACGCCCTGGTGCCGGTCAGTCCCGCCAGCTTCGACGGGTCTGAGCGCCGGCTGGGTGTGACCGTCAACCCACCCGCAGATGAACTGTCGCCGCGGACGTCGCTGGTGTCTGTCCCGTACGCCTTCCGCGTCGACCGCGTGGCCAGCCGGGAACTCGACGACCAGATATCGTTGGGATCCGCGCCACCGGACGCCGCAGTCTCCGGCGAGTTGAGCGTCTACGGTGAAATCGCAGGTGGCTTTCCGCCCGGTGGCCTGACGGTCTTCCTCGATGGAAACAACAGCCGCATCCGAACCTATCACGACAATGGGGCCATGACGTCGGAGCTCGGCGGTTACGACCGCGGTGTGCTGCGGCTCTTTGATGAAGGCGACGGGCAAGTCAACACGCTGACCGTCGAACTGGACGCCACGCGGGACAACGGCGGTGCAATGACACTGCTTGACACTGACGGCAACTCGACCATCCGCGCCAATGGCGCCAGCGGCACCGTTCAAGCCGAGCAGAGCGTCAACATCGTCGAAAGCATCGGCAATACGGTCTTCGCCAGCATGAACCGTTTCGCCAACGGTGGGCGCTTCGAGACCTACGACGCGTCGGGACAGCAGACCGTCTACATGGGCAGTTCCGCCATGCTGCCCGGCGGTGTCGCGCAATTCTACCAGGGCGACAGCGACGTCGGCGTCAACATCTTCGGTGAAACAGGCTCCGGCAGCAGAATCACCGTCGGCAGCAGCACCGGCGTGGAGACCATCACCCTTAACGGCGATGACGGCGACGGCGGAGCACGACTCATACTCCGAGAGGCCGCCCTGGCGACCATTAGTCTCGACGCGAGCGAAACACCCGGCGGCGGCGGCGGCATCAGCCTCTTCAACGGACAAGGCGCCCGCACCATGGTCCTGGACGCCGATTCATTGGATGATTCGCTTGTCCTTCTTTACGACGCGGGCGGCGACGTGGCCTTCCAACTCAACAGTGAAAACGCGTCGACCGCCGGCGAGTTCTCGATGTACGCACGTGACGCGAATAACTTCCTGCGCGAGACGGTGGAAATCGTCGCGTCCGACGACGGCCTGGGCGGCGCTCAGCTGATACTCAGAGACGGTATCACCGACACCATTCGCCTCGACGCAAGCGGAGGAGGCGGCGGCGCCGGCGTCACCCTGTCCAATAGCGCAGGCACCAGCACCATCATCATGGACGCCGACGCCGGAGACGACGGGATGATCAGAATGCTGGACGCAAACGGCGATATCGCGATCGAGATGCATGCCGACGATCCAAACTCCGCAGGACGTATCTCCATGTACGCCCTGGATACAACGGGCACCGCGCGAGAAACCGTCGAGATCATCGCGTCAGAAGGCGACGACGGCGCCGGCCACTCCAACAACGGCGCCCAGATCAGGCTCGCCAAGGCAGACGGCGAAGTGAGTATCACCCTGGACGCCGAGCACTCCGGACGAGGCCGGATCATCGCGCCCATCATCCAGGCCACCTACTTGGTGAGCGCCCTGCAGGAAAGCGGGATCTTGGGGGCCGTGCTCGATGGTGACGGATCGGACAGCGACGGTGGTGGCGCCTTGTTCATGTTTCAAAGCGACGGTACGCAAGGCTTGACGCTCGACGGCGACAGCAACGGGTCCAACGGCGGAGGCAGCCTGCTGCTGTTCAGGGGAGACGGCTCGCAAAGCATCACCCTGGACGCCGAGTTCGGTGCAGGCGGACCGGGACGCATCGTGACACCCGTCATCGAAATCACCGGTGGCGCGGACCTCTCCGAGGATTTCGACGTCGCCGGCAACTCCGAACCGGGCCACACCGTCTGCATCGATCCACAGAATCCCGGCAAACTCGTGGTGTGCAGCGTTGCCTATGACCGCACCGTGGCCGGCGTGATCAGCGGGGCGAACGGCGTGCACCCCGGTATGCTCATGGGCCAGCGAGGTTCCGAAGCGGATGGTAGCCTGCCGGTCGCCCTGACCGGAAGGGTCTACGTGCATGCCGACGCCACCTACGGCGCCATCGCGCCCGGCGATCTGCTGACCACGTCGGCCACCCGAGGTCACGTCATGAAAGTCACCGAGCATGACAAGGCCCGAGGCGCAATCATCGGAAAGGCCATGAGTCCTCTGGAGCGTGGGACCGGCATGGTCCTGGTGCTGGTCAGCCTGCAGTAGCGGACGCGTGAAAGGAGCCGGATCATGATCCACTCTCGTGTGACACTGGTCTGTCTCTGTGCCCTCGGGCTCGCAACCGCGAGTCGCGCCGCGGCACAGGACATCAATCTCCGTTTATCCATCAAGTACATTCTGGACAATGACGGTAACAGGCCGTCGGGCCGATACGACGGCGAGGCCGTCGTCATTGGAATAATCGAACAGACGAACCAGGTCTTGAGGAGATGGGGGCGGGGGTATCAGTATGTGGTGACCGACAACCCATTTCCCGAGGTTCAAAACGCCGGCCAGTTCTTCGTCTTGGTCCAGGGTGAAGCGGGACTCATCGAGGCCGCCGCCGAGGCCGCGCCGGCGCAGTTCTTCTGGCGACTAGACGCGGTCAATATCTACATCATCAGCAGCTACAATGGCGGGGGTGCCGGCGCTGCCATTCCTTCGGGCGAGCCTCTGGGGGGCGAGATCGTCGTTTACAGTGTAGACCTTCCCGAGTCGCTGGATACGCTCTGGCCGCATGAGATAGGACACCATTGGGATCTGTACCATACGTTTGACGACGACGGCGTCGGTGACACCGAGCCCGATCCAAGCCCGTTTCAGTGCATTGATCGCATGCAGTGCCCGGAGGGTGGCACCGAAGAATGTTGCTGCGCGACCAAGATCGCCAATCTGGACCAGGCAAGTCAGGACAGTGGTTGGACCCAGGAGCAATACGACTACCTGCGATGGAACATCATGAGCTACTATGGCAGCCCCGATTGCGATCCGGCCGACAGAATCACCTTCGACAACATGATCATGACGCCGGGGCAACTCGACCGCTGGTCCGACGGGATGCGCCAGTTCCATGCCGGTGAGTCCAGCGGGCATACCTACTTCGTGGATCTCAGAAACGTGTCCGGGCAGTCTGACGGCTACAGCCGAGCTTGGCCCAACCCGATCCAGCTCGGGCCGTATCCCACCGTCGCGGCAGGCGTCGACAGGGCCGACGCCGGCGGCGGTGACATCGTGCTGATCCGCGGCGGGTCGTACAACGAAGCGCTGCCCATCAGCAAACCCGTCGTGCTGCGGGGCAGCGGTGGATCGGTCATTATCGGAGAATAGTCTCGCCGGCGCCGAGGGAGTTAGTTATGAGAGGTTTGCACTATCCGGTCATTACGGTTTCGGCGCTGTTCCTCGTTTCGGCGGGAGCGGGTCCGGTTGCCGATCGGGCGATCTGCCCGGTGGTTTCGGCGGGGGCCTCGACGGACGGCTTGACGGGTTCGCTTCAGAACACGGGCCAAGCGGTGATCGGCGTGGCATCGAACGGTATCGTGACCGCGAGGTTGGGTGCGATCCGCTGTTATGCGGGTGAGCCGGTTGTGGTGGTCGCGGGCGACTGTGACGATGACCGCGACGTGGATCTGGCCGATTTCGATTGTTTCTTCGGCTGCGTGACAGATCCCGGGGAGGGGGGTATTTCTACTGACTGCGACGCCTTCGACTTTGACGACGATCTTGATGTAGATCTGCTGGACTTCGCCGGCTTTCAGGCCGCCTTCACCGGATAGCACAATCGGGGCCACGCCGCCGAATTGCGATCTGGTGATGGGTGTAGGATTGCCGGCAACTCTGAACGCAGAGAACGAGTCGTGCCCAGATGCCGTACCGATCGATCCGGACTGTGAGCCCGGTGATATAGACGATGACCGCGACATCGACCTGCTCGACTTCGCGCTCTTCACGGTCCGCTACACGGACGGGCGCTGATTCCTTGGCGCCACACGTTCGGATCGAGCCCGCCCCGCTGACCGCGCCTCAGTTTCTGCGACGCCGGCGGAATTTGTCTTCCGGCTCCTGCGAGCCCGGTGATCTCGCGAGGCACTGACCAGCTTTTCCAGCTGAGAGTTGTGCCAGAGTTGTGTCCGGACAACCCTGAAAACAGTCCGAAACCAGTCTGGAACCCACCGCGCACTCAGTGCGCAACCCGTAAACATTCAGTAAACCCGTGTCATCTACGGTGCGGCTTTGGCGTGGAGCTTCTGGCGGAAGTGCTTTTGGAGTGGGTAGAGGTAGACGCGTTTGACGGGTAATGGGTGGCGGTGGCGGCGGTCGAGCTTGCCTCGCCCT
>JAJDDR010000121.1 GCA_029260255.1 Phycisphaerae bacterium | reverse complement strand
GCTCGGGACTCCACGGCCCCTGGAGAGGGCGGACTCTGGAGCGGTGGCTGCTAGCCGGTTGCCATAGACTCGAAGACAAGAGTAGAAAACTGCCGGAGGAGATCACATCGATGACCGATAAGTCGGACAAGAAGACGGCATACTGCACCTTTGCAGAAGCGCTGGGCCTCGGAGTGGCCGATCTGCAACACCCCTACGAACATCAGGGCTTGCTCAGTTTGGTTAACACACTCCAGAGTAGACATCTCTATTTGTCACTGGATGCATCTCAACTCAATGTCCCACAGACACGATCGAGCGAAACATATCTAAGCAAACATACCCGAGTTATTGCGTTTGTCGGTGCAGGAGCCAGTGCTCCGATCCTTCATCGTGGCGCAGAGCTGATCGCCGAACTGAAACGCTCACCTCAATTTGACTACAACAAGCACTTCGCTCGCATCGACGAGCTCACCCTCGGCGGATCGGCGACCGAGGTGGACCTCGAGCTTGAGCTGCGAGCGATGTCGTTCACACAAGGGGAGGAGGAAGCCCTACGATCTCGCATCGAAAACATTTACGGAATCCGCCACCCTACAATACTCGCCTACGAGATGCTTGCACACCTCACGAAACACCGGTTTTTGGATGCGATTGTTTCGTTCAACTGGGACGAACTGCTTGACCAATGCCTAGAAGACGAACTCGGACGTTCGGACCTGACCCGGCTTGTTTCGGACAGAGACTGCCAAGGGCTGCCGGTGAGCGCTAACTCAACAGCCTACCGGCCGCTGCTGATCAAACCCCACGGTACGGCAAGTGATCGAGACACTCTTCGGTTTACCCGTGAGCAGTACTATTGGATCACAGAGAGAATGCAGACCTGGCTCGAATCGGCCGTCGGGAATCAGCGTTGCGTCTTGATCTTGCTAGGATTTGGGCTCGCCGGAAAGGACGTGCAGCGAGTCCTTTCCCGTCCCTCCCACCTATGCGTGTACAATCTGTCCGCCTCCCCGGTAGAAGAGTCCGTGTTGAGGGAACTCAGCACACACCGACAACGTCACGGTAACACCACGGACTATGTGGAGTTGGCGCCTCCAGACGGTCAGGGTGGCGATCACAGCTGCGATGCGGCAGCATTTGCCCTGACCGAGCTACTCAGGATGAAGGCGGAGGAGGCCTCGGCAGCCGCAGATCCGGGTCAATACTCATTACCGATCCTCGACGCCCGCTCAACGCTGCGGCATCAACTCGTGTCGGCATTCGGTGCATGCGACGAGCGCCTTCGGAGCGATGAGTACGTGGATTACCTCCGCGATCGGTCCTTCATCGAGCTCATTTTGGCCGGCTGTCGAGGCCGCGGCCTCCTCTCAATCTCGTCATTGGTCGAGGATCGCGCTGGCCGGTACTACACTGCATATGAGAATGCCGCGAGGGAACGATTGGGTTGGCCCGCCCAGTCCTGGAGCGAACTCTGCTCGCTCGCTGGGTTCCGGGGACAATACAAGGGGAATGAGACTTTCGCGGTTCGCTCAGAGTTCTGCAGCAAAGCCGACGATTCATGCGCACCCGCCCAACAATCGCTGGAGTACGTCTTCGAGGAAGAATTGCGCGAGTACGATCTCGACAAGACCGTAGAACTGTTCTGGACCGGGCTTTCCCCCAGTACTCGCTCGCGGGCGATCGCTCGTACAACCCACGGTAAGGCTCCACGTACCGAGTCCCACAGGGGCCCAATACCACCGATCCCAAGAAGCCTTGATCAACTAGTCAGGGGCACCGTTGACGACTTACAACATACAACGGAAATTGAAATCGTCGCGTCGCGTGACAACGTATGCGACCGCGTGTTCACCGCGCCCAGAAGGATCCCGACACACACGGCCCTCCACAACATCACGCGAGCGATGCTTGATCGCGCTGCTGAAGCCGGTGGTCCCGTAAACCTGTGCATCGTAGCCGAGACAGGCGCTTGGTTGGCTTCTGACTACTTTTCCAATCTGATCAATCGAATTGATCCAGAAAGCATCGACGTAATCGTTGCGTTCCGCCGGTACAGCACCGAACTCGAAGCCCTGTTCGGAGACCGCCTAACGCTGGGGCAACTACCTTGGTACCGACACAATCGCCACATGACAATTGTCTGTCGGGCGGGAATGCCGCAAGAAGGGGTCTACTACGCTCGGCGACTCCGCTCAGCCTTCGTCACGCCAGTCCATGTTGAGAGCAGGGATTCGAAAACCCTGTTCCAGTCATTCGCAGTGTACGCTGTGGAAGCCAAGATCCGAGAATACGGAGAGCGAGCCTGGCAGGCAGTGCAAAAAGACCCAAGTTATTCGGCTATCAACCGAGACATCTTGGCTCGACTCCCAACGACGTATTCGAGCCTTAAGCAGTTCAGGGCTACGTTTGATGTGGGCAAGCGCGCGAGTTTTTCCGACGACGATTAAATGTGACCATTTGAACCGAGTGTTAGCGCGTGGACCAGGGACACGGTGGCCCACCACGTTGGGGAGCTGCGAAACAAGCAGATCTGAGCTGCACCATCTAGGTCGCACCGCTCCTCTTTAGTCGCTTGCTCGCCCACCCCCGAGGAGTGTACTTCTGACTCCTAAATCACCACCAGGGTGAAGTGCATGCCCAGGTGGCGTTGAGCCTGCGTCGCAAGACCGACAAGAGGTACGTTGTTGCGTTGTTGCACATAACCAAGGAAGGCCAGACAAAAGCCTCATCCACACCAAGGACGACTGAGCATGCAGAAATCAGAAGACCCACTGTACGACGTATTCATCTCATACAGCAGCAAGGACAAGGAGTGGGTCCAACGGAATCTGCTGAAACGACTAGAGGGTAGTGGACTAAAGGTCCTCATTGATTTCCGCGGCTTTACTCCAGGCGCCCTTAGCATCACCGAAATGGAACGTGGCGTGCGCTTGTCCCGGAAGACGCTATTGGTGCTGACACCCGCCTACACGCAAAGCGAGTGGTGTAGCTTCGAAAGCATAATGCTACAGACCCTTGACCCAATTAACCGGAGCCGCCGACTCGTGCCGCTACTGAAGAGTCCGTGCGAATTGCCTATACGGCTTAGCATGCTGGTGCACGTCGATTTCACCCAAGAAACCCCATCGGGCTTGCCCTGGGACCGCCTCCTCGCAGCGCTCGGTGTCCCCCCGGTCGCACCCGCCGCCTCGCACGCCCCGAACGATTACGATGACCTCAAAACAAGGTTACGCAATCGATATGCGACCACCAGGCTATTCGGAACCAACCAAACCATGGAGGTCGATTCCCTCGAGACGGCTCTTCTGGAGCCGCCAACAGACGCAGGTGCATTCGTCCAGCCAATCCGCGGCGAAGAGTTCCTGGACCAGCGCAAGAACGCGTTCATCCATGGCCCGGCCGGCGGTGGCAAGTCGACACTGATGCAAAAGCTCTTGCTCCGAGAGCTGAACAGGGCCCCCTCTAGGATTTCTCTGCTCGTCCGCCTGGGTGATCTCGCCGGTAGCGAACGATCGGTCCGGAACCTCATCGTTCAATCCGCCAAGCAGGTCGCTTGGAACATTGACTGGGACACGATCGTCCCGCTATTGGAACGGAGCGAAATGCTGCTTCTGTTCGACGGTCTGGATGAAGTCTCTTTCGCGACAGGCGAGCGCGCACGAGTTGCATCCGAGATTCTCGGTCTGGCGCTTCAATACCGATCACAAATTCTAGTTTCGTCGCGCCTCGCATCCGATGGATCTCTGCTTGATCCGTTTGAGCGATACAAGATCATGCGTCTCGGAAACGAGCAGATTGAGCATTTTCTTAAGCAGTGGATCGAACGTGGTAACCAGGGCATTGCCGAGGAGGATCTCATACGGTTCGTTGGACAAGTATCGGGTGGAAGTTGGGATGACCCCCTAGATCCGACACCGATAGTTTACTCAAGGAAGTGCCTGCAATTCTTGACCGAAAAGTGCGGTATGTTTTCCAACCCGATTCGGGAAATAGCGGTAAGGGGTGCGCTCGATTTCAGCGACGATTCCGAGGTTAGAAATCCATTTTTTCTGACACAGATCTGTCTGGCGTTTGAGTCCGGTAGCGAGCTAGGCCGGTCGAGAATCAAGCTTCTTGATTCGATCTTCACGACTCTGCTGGAGAAAGGCATTCACCGGCACTCGGATCAGCATGGGTCAAACAGTCTTGCCGACACTCTCGAAGCGGCGGTTTGCCTAGCAGCGGGCGTTACCCAAGCACGAGCGGAACTCATCAATGGTCAGAGCGCGTCGGACTGGGCGATAGCGGCATATAGTGAATACTCGGCAAATGGATCTCCAGAGCCTGCATTTCAAACCCTAATCTCGCTCGGATTGGTGGAACGCGGCGTTAACGATTTGCGCTTCGCCCACGAGGACCTCACGGACTTGCTAACAGGACGATGGGTCTCTCGACTATCCACGCCGGAGCTACAACCATGGGTTTCGGCCGGTTTCTCGTTCCGCCACCGAAAGGTGTTGACCGCTGCGATCGAGCTGTCCAGCGATCCAGAGCGCGGCGCTCAACAGCTGAAGGACGAATGCGATCGACTCGTGTCGGCAGACGCCCCCACCGTTGATTTTGTGCGCTGGATTCATGACCGGACCAAGAAGGTGCCTTTTCAATACCGACCTGCCATCATCGCGTACCTCATGGCATCGTGCGCACCCGGATCACTAGCGGCCACGGCAACAAGGCTTGCGGAGAGATTGCTGAGGGCCGCCGGGGTTGAGTTGTACGACGAGAGCGGCCGGCATGCGGAGTACTTTCTGCTTCTGCCGGGCAGCGAAAAGCTCACTTACATTGCAACCGGCAAAAACTCACCCGCCCCTGACGTTTGGGATCTCGCCAATATCGACCTGACACACCGGGAAGGCGAGGGACTCATGAAGGAACTGCCGCTTGAGAGTATCGAGAGGCTCTCTGCCTGGCTGTTGGCCCTGGAGTTATGTGCTCATTCACTGTCTCTCCTTTCGAGAGAGATGGCCGCCGCAAGAGCGGGCGATGTCCTTCGAATTGATGAGAGCTTTGAGCCGCCCATCCCTGCCGAAGATATCCCCGCACTCATGGCGGATGACTACGTCAGGATCGCCGTCAAGAGCGGGTCCGTCGACGAAACACTAGGTACGCTAGACCGCGGCCTCAGCTTTTGGCCCGAAGACGTCGAATGTCTCCTACACCGGGCAAGAGCACACCACGAAAAGGGAGGGTGGCCGCTTGCCCGCAAAGATCTCTCCAACGCGCTTGCCTACGCAAGGGGCGAAAAGCGCGTCGAGGCACTCATTGCCGCATCTGAGCTCTACTTGCTCAATGATGAAGTAGACGACGCGATTGGTTACGCCGATGCAGCGATCAACACCTTCGAGCGTTTGCCGACAAGCAGCCAAAGGGAGCTAAGCAAACATCTTGGCGTGCCCGAGGGCCAAGCCACCCATGCAAAACTCCTCACGAACAAGGGGACCGTTCTCGTGCAGGCAAAACGACACGACGAGGCGGTAGCGATACTGCACGAATCAGACTCCCTAGATCCAACTCAAACAATTCTTCACGGATGGCTTGCATTCGCGAATATGGAACTTGGCAACACCGATGAGGCAATAGATCTT
>JAJDDR010000013.1 GCA_029260255.1 Phycisphaerae bacterium | reverse complement strand
CGCGATCATACCCATCGCCAACGACGAGCGACTTTCCCACGACTTCCTCGCCGATACGGACGCGCAGCCGATGGTCCCCGAGGTCCGCACCGCGCAGGCGCCACATCACGCGCCCCTCGGACGGGATTCTCAGCGGTCCGGCGTCGACGACCACCGCGCCGGACGTCTCCAACCTCGCATCGTCGACGGATCCACTCCCCGCGTCGGCCAGTTGAGCGGTCAGAACCACGGTCTCGCTGGGTAGCAGTGGCCGCCATTGGTACCGCAGCCCGAGCTGCGCCATGACCAGCACGAAGGGCACGATCATGATGATGAGCGGCAGAGCCGCGAAGCGGAGCATGGCCGTCGCGTGCCAGCACACGCGGGCCAATGAGGAAGCGATCACGCCGAGATCATCCCTGAACAGCTTGATTGCGAGGATGTTTGCCTTGATGCGGTCCTTCGTGCGTGTAATTGCGGTTTGGTTCGACGTGTACTTGTAGACGAGCAATCCGGCGGCGGCGGTCAGGACGGAGAAGGTGATCAGCGACAGCCACCCGGGCGCACGGACGAACGGGGCAAAACAAATGTCGAAGAGAACGGTGGTCAGACGATTGACTAGTGCCATGCCAGCGATTCCGTCCCCGCGCCGCGTGCGGAGCACACAGGTTTCACCCATTCCCGCAGCCTCGGACGCAAGTATCGACCATTCGGTCCGGAGCAACAACTCCCGGTGGCGACGCCCGACCTCATCCCGCTTCCAGACCGGGCTCCGACCCCGGCCGACACGAGTCGCCCTTCGGACGCGGGTCGGCCCGTGCGAACAGCTCCGACTCAGCCGCAACGATTCGATACGTTAACCATCGCAATGGCAGCTACTTACAACGCATCGACTTAAAGTCCCAGTGCGATGCGTCCGCTCATTCTTGACTTGCATACGGCTTCTCGGTTACCTTCCGATGCGCGGCGTGATACCGGCACGCGGTCGCGGCGCACCCTGGTGGCGTAACAGCGGTGGGCGGTCGGCGCATCCCGACCGTTCGATGAGCGAAGCGAGAGGGCGTGGGAAGGAAGCATCCTCCACAACACTGCAGACACGGTCACCGTGGGGCATCGGGTGGCAGCGTCGGACTGTACCTGTCACTCGCGGCGAGCGCGTACCTCATGTCGCTTGCCGTCAGCTCGCAGGCGCTCCCCTGGCTGGGCCTTCTTTCGCTTCTCCCGCTCCTGCGGGCGATTCAAGTGCTGACTCCGTCCGCCGCGTCCGTTGCGGGAGGTACGTGGGGCGCTTCCGTCTATCTGTTCTCTGTCTATTCCGCCGACGCGGTGATGGTACCCGGCGCGCTGTCGCTGGTGCTCATGGCGTCGATCCCGGCGATCTACTCGGGTGTCGGTAGCTACGCGACGCGACGCGTCGGATTCAGTCCTCTCGTGCTCGGCGTGGGCTGGATGCTTGCTGAATTCGCCCTGCGACCCGTCGCACTGCAATCCGGTCTGCTCGCCGGCACCCAGGGCGACGGCGTGCTCAACCAAGTCATCGGGCAGACCTTCGGCTACGTGCTGGTTGCGTTTGCAGTCGCGTATGCGAGCGCCTGCATCCTCGCGATCCTAACGCGCATTCGCTTTCGGATCTGCCTTCCTGCCTTGCCTATTGGTTTCGGCGACACCGGGCGATACTCGTGGGATCCGGCCTTTCTTGCGGATGCCCGGCTCATCCCTCGCAACGGGCGCCCCCGCGCCCCGCCGCGATGATCACATCGGTGCTACTTGACGTAACAGCTCAATCCGACCCGCGCGGCCAGATTGAGCACCCAAGAACTGCTACTGCAAGTGTGATTGGCCCGCCGGGTAGCGACACTATTGCATCAAACCCCAAAGGCTGGTCCGATTCAGGGATATGAACACAGGTCTTCAGGAGGGTCACTATGCGATCCAGATTTAGTACATTGGGCTGCACACTCGTCTGCACAGCCTTGATGATTTCGTTTCTAGCACCGTCTGCCGTCGTCATCGGCGACGATGGGGCGAACACGTTCGACAGGGGCGCGGACAACGTCCGCTCGTATGATATCCGAACCGAGGCCTCGTTCGCTGCGGCCGACTCGGCTCGCGCCGCTGATCCCGGCAACGGGCCCGTGGAAACCGGCAACGACTACCAACTGGACGATGGCACGGCGGAGGCTTCCATCGGAACCGGCACGGTCGTCGCGGTGATGTGGTTGACGCAGTACAACGTCGTCGCGGGTCTTGAAGTGATCACCGATGTCAACGTCGGCTGGGGCGCGGTTCCAAACGGCACGAACGGGACGGTTGTGCTATACAGCGATCCCAACGGCGACGGCGATCCGGCGGACGGAGCGCTCCTTGCGTCGCTCGCCGTCGTTGTTTCCGATGCGGGGACCAGCGTCGTCAACAAGTATAATACTCCGGACACTCTAATCGGCGCCGCGGGCACCAGCTTCTTCGTCGGTGCGGCCTATCAGCAAGCAGTGGGGGACTTTCCCGCGAGGCAGGACAACACAGCGCCTGTTTTCGGACGGAACTGGATCGGTTTCGGAACGCCGGCGGTGCCGCCCGCCACATGGGACCTTGTCGAGACGGTCGGTGCCACACCACCAAGCCTAGCCGGAAACTGGATGGTTCGGGCGAACGCCATCGCTGCGACAGCGAACTGCGGCAACACCGTGTGCGAGGCTTTTGAAAACTGCGACAACTGTCCCGCCGACTGTGGCGGTCCGTGCGTGTGCGGCGACGGAACACAGGATCCTGGGGAAGAATGTGATCCCGGTGGCATCCTCGGCGCGCCGCCGGATGACACGGCGTGCCCCGGAACGTGCCTGTCTGACTGCACTTGCTCGATCGCCGCTTGCACGGCGACGTGCCCGGTTGGGGCGATCGACGAAGCGGAGGCCTGCGGGGCGGACGTCAACGGCGGCTGCAACAGCGGGACCTGCGTCGGCGACGGTTTGCCGTGCATTCCGCTGGCCCAGGACTGTGCAGTCGGGCAGGGGCCCTGCAACGCGAGCCCAGCCGCGTTTACGCCGCTCGGGTCGCTGGCGACCGGCGCCTCGGTTGATGCTTGCGGCAACGATTGGGCCGACGGCGCAACGCGGGACACGGATTGGTACGAAGTGACCATCGTCGACAGCGACGCGGACGGCTGGGCCGACGTCACCGTCACGCTGACCTCGGAGATACCGACGGCCGCCTTCCTCATTTCGGGGGCGACCGGCGACTGCTCCGCCATTATCGTGCAGCCCGACATCGCTCTTTCGGATGACTGTATCAGCGACACGTTCACGGCTTGCATGCCCGTGGGCACGTACACCGTGTTCGCCGGCACGGGCGACGCAATCGGCAGCCTCTTCGACGGATTCCCATGCACCGCGCTGGAAGCACCGTTTGACTACAACCTCACCGTATCGGTGGCCAATGCCACGTGCGAATTCTGCGGCAACGGTATTTGCGCCGTCGGCGAGGAGTGCACTTGCGTCGCCGATTGCGGCGCGCCCCTGACAAACGAGGGAATGGGCACCTGCAACGATGGCATCGATAACGACTGCGACTTGAGCACCGACTGCTTCGACCCCGATTGCTTCGGCGTTGACGGCTGCCCGGCGACACCGATTCCGACGATGACGGAGTGGGGATTGATGGTCATGACCGTGCTGCTGCTCGCGGCAGGCACGATCGTCTTCGCCCGTCGCCGTCGGACGGCGACCGCCTAGCGGCAAGCGCAAGCGGATTGTCTTCGTGTAACTCTGGCCGCCCTTCGGGGCGGCCTGTCTCTTGCGCTCGTGCGCGATGCAGGCGTGTTCGCTATCGCGCGGGCGCGTGTACGGACAGCATCGGTGCCATGGAATAGCGTGCGGCGGCGGAACGGCGATCACGCACCGGGCGCTTGACGTGCTTGGCGATGACCTGCCGGACGAACTCCTTGCTGGTGCAGTCCGTATGGGCGCCGGTCCAGCCGTATCGGATGTAGCGATCACTCCAGGGGATGTTCCTGACGCGGTTTTGCGCCCCGCGCGGCGGATCAAGCCCGACGAGCCCGGCGGAGTCCACGCCGCGCTTCCCGTCGATCGTCCCGACCATTCGGACGCCGCCGAGCACGACATCGTGCGGGGAGTGGTAGACGTAGATCCTGCCCGCCATGTTGGAAAGTGCCTTGCGGGCGTCGTAGTCATGAGACAAGGACGAGCCCAGCAGGACAAGGTTTTTGATCTTCACGCCCGCCGGAAGCGCTTCGACCGCCCAGATGGCGACACCGGTGCCCGCGGAGAGTGCGATGATGTTCAGGTCGTTGTCGGGGTACTGTCGCCGATACTGCTCGATACGATCGGCGAGTGCGGCGGCACGCAGCTTGGCGCCGCCGATGTTGAGCTGATCGATCAGCGGGTTCAGAGACGTCGTCCAGATGTAGATCTCGACGTGTCCCCGGTAGCCGGCTTCCTCCAGACCGATGGGTACGGTGGACGCACCAAACCCCCAGTTGCCTGCGCCGTCGAGATAGAACGTCTTTCCGAATTCCTCGGCCGCGTGGTGGCTTGTAGCGCAGCCGCTGATCGCCGTCGCCACCGCCACCGCGAGCGTAAACACTGCCAAACGCCTCATTGCTGTCCCCATTCTGAAGCCGGCACGCGGGTGCGGACCACGATACGCGGGTTGCTGATAATCCACGTGCAAGGAGAGTCTACGATTTGCCCAGCCTCGGTCAAGCGTGACTTGCAGAGGTCGCGATAGCCTTCAGTCATGTGATCGCCGATTCCGTTTGCCGCCCAGGGCGCAGTTCTCTACCATGAAAGACACGCGCACTCGGACCTCGGATAGGCACTCATGAAGGTCAAGATCTGTGGCATCACAACGGTAGCGGACGCCCTGACGGCCGCGAACTTCGGGGCGGACGCGATCGGACTGAATCTGTTCACCGGTCCGAGAAAGCTGTCCCTCACCACCGCGGACGAGATTCTCACCGCCCTGCCGCCGATGGTGGCGGCGGTCGCGTTGGTGGATGTCTCGCCGGGACGGATACACGAGACCACCGCGAGCCTCCTCACGAAACACCGGGTTTCATGCGTGCAGGCCTATGCGCCGGGTTGCGGCGTATCGCCGGAGACGATCGCGGCGTTACGCGATATCGGCCTGCGCGTGATCGTCACGGCCACGGACGATGCCGCGTCATTTCCGCACGTGGTGTCCGAGTATCTGAACCGCTGCAAGACGGCTCGACCGGCGGCGATCCTCGTCGACGCGTTCGACGCCGAGCGGGAGGGCGGGACGGGCCGGCGTGCCGATTGGGAGTCGATTCGCAACGCGCGCGAAAGCGGAGAACTCGCCGACTGGCCGCCGCTGCTGCTGGCCGGAGGACTGAACCCGGGCAACGTGGCGGAAGCGATCTCGATCGTTCAGCCGTGGGGGGTGGACGTGTGTTCGGGTGTTGAATCGTCGCCCGGGCGCAAGGACGCGGCGCGCGTAGGCGCGTTCATCGAGGCGGCAACAACGACGCGTTGAGTCCGGGAACGGCTGTTGCCGCTACCGCCCGTTGTTGCGGAACCAGATCACGGCGTCGTTGGTCAAGCCGGACTGATCGCGGCGATCCATGGTGCCGATGACATCCATCAGCCCGTCGCCGTCGAGGTCGACGACTTCCAACTCGTTGATGATAGTGCCACCAGTTGTCACTTCATCCGGATTGACGTTGGGGTCGGTCAGCGTCGGCGTGGAGCCGTTCTTGTCGTCGAAGATGAGATTCTCGTCCCAATGATCCGTGACGGATTCCGGCGTGAACGCCCCGAGCCACAAGACCCCCCCCTCGGCGCTGGTGACGACGTCGAGACCTGCGTCGCCGTTGACGTCGGCAAGCGTCAGCGCCAGCGGTGATCGCTCGTTGAACTCGGCAATGGTGAACACCTGCCAGGTCACGTTGCGGATCGGAGCCGTCGTCGGATTTCTGGGCCCCTTGAACCAGACGATGATCTTCCCGTCGGTCGAGCGCACCACGACATCGGTGATCCCGTCGCCGTCGATGTCGCCGGCCTTGGCCACATCGGCGCCGGTCGGCACCTGGCCAATCGTGCCGCGTTGCCAGGTGCCGTTGGAGAGGTGGAACACGTCGGGGATGTCGATCAGCGGGTTGCGATACCATCGCACGCTCTCGCCGCGAGCGCGCGGATAGGTTGCGATGATGTCAATGTCACCGTCACGATCGATGTCGGCGAGGTCGACCCATTTGACGTCCGGTGCGTCGAGATCGATGTTGATTACCGCCCACGCGTTGGACTGCCGCGCGGTCGCTGGACCGGGATTCGTGTAGTATTCGACCCGGTTTCCGCCGCCCTCGCAATCATTGGCGTTCCACGCGACGACGATGTCGAGACCGTTCTGCCCGTCGATGTCTCCCAGGACCATCGAGGTGAATCCGCCGGTCTCGGGAATCTCGGGTAGCGCCGGCGGAGCGCCGGCGGTGTCGGACTGCGACAGGCGAACCTCATCCCACGCCAGGGCGTTGGTCATGTTGGCCGCGTCGCTCGGTCCGAAGTAGATCATGATGACGCCGGCGGGCACGTCTTGGGCATCCAGAATCTCGCCGGAGAGCCTGCAACGGGCAAAGAGACCCGTCTCCTTGATCATCAGGACAACGTCCTGAACGCCATCCCCGTCCATGTCCGCGATCTCGACCCCCGACGCGATGGTGATCGGAAAATCGCCGACCAGCGTGATCGTCTCGAACGAAACCGACGTCCCCGACCGACGCTGGAAGTGCAGTTGCAACGGTTTGGACTCATTCCACACGGAGGCCACATCAAGCAACCCGTCCCCGTCGATGTCGCCCGTCGCGATGAGCTGAGGACCGGCCGAGTCTTCGCTGCTGGGATCGACCTGGATCGTGCTGAACACCCCGCGGCCGACGAGCCCGGCGCCGCTGTCTTCGAACAGACGGCTTATGCGGTCCGGAACAAAGGGAAAGAGCACCTCGCAGCCTGCCAGAGCGGCGGCGAGCAAGACCGGCAACAAGAGGCACCGTTGAACGTTCTTATTCATATCCGTGACCTTCTCCATGGCTCCTTCGCGGGGCTGATCATTCCGGACAGGCCGGGACCAGCGGAATGTCCAAGCCGACGTCTTCGGGCAACAGAATGTTGCGGAACCAGACCACGACGTCGGTGCTGAGTCCGCTGAGCGACTGACGATCCATCGTCGCGATGACGTCGTTGGTGCCATCGCAATCGATGTCAATCACGAGCAGTTCGTTGATGAGCGCAGGTCCCTGGGACGCGAACAGCGTCGTGTCGAGCTGAGCGTCGTCGATAATGAGATTCGAAGACCACTCGTCAAGAACGGTTTCGGCCGTACTGGAGTCCAGCCAGAAGACAGACCCGTCCGCGGCGAGCAGCACCTCGGGCTGACCGTCGAAATTGATGTCACCCACCGCGAGCCCGAGCGGCACGCGGTCGATGAGTTCGAACAGCGTGTAGACCGACCAGGGAATGCCGGTGAGCACATCTGTCACGTTCAGATCATCCGTGGGGCTCGGGTGACGGAACCACTGCACCACGCGCCCCCCGTTGGAACGGACCAGGATGTCGTCCAGACCGTCGCCGTCGACGTCGCCGACGGTCATGATGTCCGCCCCGCCGTCGATCTGGCCGACGGCGCGCCGCTGCCAGAACCAGAACGACGTGTCGACCGGAACAGGTCTGGACGCCACGGGATCACGGACGGGGTTGGTCAGCCAGTGGACGTTCTGGCTGATCGCAAGCCGCGTCACGATCACGTCCAGATCGCCGTCGACGTCGACATCGCTCAGCACGATGTCCTTGAGCAGACCGCCGCCGCCGTCGAGGATGATCTGGCGCCACTCCGTGCCGATGCGTGACAGCGCCGGTCCGGGGTTTGGAAAGAGCTCGACTTCGTTGATGCCGTTGTGACAGGGCGGCTCGGGTACGTTGGAGGTCATGACGATGTCCGGAAAACCATCACCCGTGACATCTCCGACGGCCAGCGCATTCATGCCGCCGTTTTCCGGAATGTCGATGGCACGGCCTTCGCCGAAGACGACGCCCGGGAAGTTGTCGTTGAGAACAACAAGAACGTCGAAAACACACTGGTTGTCCTGGCACACTTCGTCGCTGGCGCAGTCGCTGTCGCGAAGGCAAACGCCGCCGGTGGGCACGCAAAAACCCGAGATGCAGTCCATTCCCGGAATGCAATCACCCGTGGTCACGCAAGTCGAGCGGCACAACTGGTCGACGCAGGAATCGCCGGTCGGGCAATCCGAATTCTGAGTGCAAGGGTCGGGGTTTTGTGCCGAGCGCAAGTTCTGCAAGAAATCAACATCGGATTCCATGTCGGCGCCGAACGTCGAAGCCGGCAGCCGAACCTGCTGCCAGTTCCCGCCGATCGTGATCGCGCCCACGGCGGGTGAGAACAGTATGACCAACTCACCGACGAACGCTTCGTCCTGCACCTGCCCGTTCGCGGGACAGATCGCGAGACTCGCGTTGTCTTTCACCAGCAAGACGATGTCGAGTCGCCCGTCGCGGTCCATGTCGGCGAGTTCGGCGCCGGCCATGATCGCCAGAGGCGAGTTTCCGTCGATCTGCACGCTCTCAAAAGTCACATCGCCAACGGCATCGCGACGCTGCAACTGAATCTGCACCACCTGTGACTGGTTCCAGACGGTGACCAAGTCGGGCAGGCCGTCGTTGTCGAGGTCGCCCCACTTGACGAACTTGGGACCGGCGCTGTCCTCGCTAAACGGATCGATCGATCGCACCGCGAAGAAACTCTCCGTGGCGACCTCGTCCTCCACCTCCGGCTCAAACGGCAGGATGCTGCCGGCGCCCTCGCCCTCGGTGAAGAAGCTGCCCGTGTCGATGAAACCGTCGCCCTGAACAACCGGCGCAAGCAACGTCTCACCATCGCCGTCCGCCGCCGGAGGTCCGGATGCGGGCGGGTCCGTGCAACCCAGAAGAAGCACGCCGCAAAAGGCAACCCGAATGGTCGGTCTGAAAACCCTCTCGATCATGGGTCAAATCTCCGGAGCGGGTGAGCATGCAACGCCACCCGTTCGTTTCTTCGGACCGGCGAACGTCAGACTTGCAGGGCAGAGCCCGTGACAAGCGTACGATACGACGCCCGCACAATCCTCCGTCGGCCGAAAACGACCGCCGAGCCGTCCGTGGTCAGATGCTCGATTCGGCCTGGACCCGTGGTTGGCCGCGCACCAACCCACGATGCCGGCATTCTATGAGTAGTTCGGCAATTGGGGAAGCGAATTCTTAACATCCCTCCCGACAGCGAACCGCGCAGGACTCCGCGCAGCTGCGCGGCAACTCGTGCCGTCACCCGCGGGGAACCCAACGGCGATCAACGCAACGGTCAGTTGGTTGTGCCGATCAGCACGTCGATGAGGGAAAGCAGTACCGCAACGATCGCGAACAAGACGACCCTCAGACGCATGGCGAATCCTTTCTCGAATAACGTCCCACCGGGCGCCACACCGGCCACCCAGCCGGGACCCCGTACCCCTGCACGCCGAGTGTTGTAACACGCTTTGTGCTCATCGCCAACCGAGAGGGCGGATTTGCGTGTCAGCGGCGTAAGCGCTCGGCGAACGGCGGGTCGGGGTCAGCGGCGACCGGGGCGAGGCGGCGATGCGGCGGGGCGGGCGGGGTGGGAGTGAATTCGGGTGAGAACGTCTCGGAGGTGGGCGAACGGGTCCACGCCGGCAAGCCTGCAGGAGACCACGACGCCGAACAGGATGGCAGCGTTCTCGGCGCCGTTCTCGCCTTCGGCGAACATCCAGTTCTTGCGACCGATGACCACCTGTTTGATCTGACGCTCTGAATATCGACGCACGACGGAAGCGCGGGACAGTCGGCGGGCCTCCGCTTTCGACTTTCGGTTTTCCCTGGTTCCCTCGTCCCCTCCAGCAAATCGAGAACGGACAATTGGGGAACCTCGGTTTCCGCGACGAGCGATGGCGTTTCATCCTGAATCGAGCCGATAACGCTGACAGGCGGATCGGTCAGGTACCTAACGGTGGAGCGTCCCCAATGAACCCACCCGGCGATAACCCATCCACGAAAGACGAGCGCGACCCTGCGGGTGGCAAGCGCAAGCGAGTCGGCAAGATCATCCGCAACCTGCTCGTCGTGCTCTTTGTGGTCTTCCAATTCGTGCCGGTGGAACGGAGCAACCCGCCCGTGGAGAGTGACATTCCGGCGCCGGCGGACGTAAAAGTCATCCTCAAGCGGTCGTGTTACGAATGCCACTCCCATGAGACCGCTTGGCCTTGGTACAGCTACGTTGCACCGGTCTCCTGGCTGGTTGCACACGACGTGGAAGAGGCACGGGAGGAGATGAACTTCTCGACGTGGGATCGCTACAGCGACAAGAAGAAGCGAAAGAAGAAACATGAGTGCTGGGAGGAGGTTGAAGAGGGCGAGATGCCGCTGTGGTTCTACCTGCCTCTCCACCCGGAAGCCCGCTTGTCTGCCGACGACCGCAAGGTGCTGCGCCGATGGTCAAAGAGCGCCGGCGCCGGTTCGTTGGAGTCGCCTCAACGCGACGACGAAGAAGACGAAGACGAAGTCGATAGCGACTAGACCGCGACGCCCGCCCGCCGCGGCTCGATCTCCTGTCTCATGGCGTCAAGCCAGAAGCGCGACTGTCTCGAGGCTGCACAAGCGCGTCCACGCGCGTCTCCACCTTGCATTCGCCGGTGAAAAGGGAACACTATGCGCGCATGCGACCACCATCCAACACGTTCAAGCTGGCACTGTTGCCGACCTCCGCGAGGTTGCTCGTAACGCTGTTCCTCGCGCTCGTCGGATTCGGCTATCTTGCGGCACTCTCCAACCTCTACAACCGCCACCAATCGGCGGACGGTCTGGAGGGGCTGACGCTCAACGATGTGCGCGCGACGTTTCACGGATTGCAGACGGCGGCCGACGCCGCGACGGCGACCACCGAGTCGCGATCGCGCATGATGGAACTCGTCGAGCCGGGTGGCGAGATGCGCAAGCACCTCACCAAGGGCGGTTCGGGCGCCGTCCGCGCGCTGGAGAACTGGCTGCATCGCGGCGCCCTCGAATCCGAATTCGGTCTCAGAGGGATCATCGAACCCGACGATCCGTCGGCACAAGCGGTGATTGAGCGTCACTGTCTTCGTTGCCACAACGCCGATGATGGTGAGAAGGCCGACACACCCTACGGTTCGGACCTCTTCGCGGCCGACCATGCGATGGTCTACGTGTACGCCGCGCCTGGAACGGCCCATGCCCGAGTGGCGCCTTCCTCCGACGAGCGGGAGCCGAAGGTGATCGGTCCCCAGGCCACCGCGCATCTGGCGCTGATTACGCACATTCACATGTTGAGCGTGCCCGTCTTCACACTGATCGTGTCGGGCCTGTTCCTGATGACCGGCGTGAACCCCCGGCTGCGGGGGGTGCTTGCCGTGATCCCGATGCTCGCCTTGGGGGTGGACTTTGCCGGCTGGTGGCTCGCGCGGGTGGTCGAGCCGTTCATCTACGTGATCCCGGCTGCAGGTGCGACGTACGGCGCGGCACTTGCCCTCCAGATCGTGACGGTAGTCTGTTCCCTCTGGTTCGGACGGCGGTCCGCGTCCGCCGGTCGGGAGCGTGCCGAGTAGGCTCAACTTCTGACTGTTTTCACATCGCACCTATTAACACGTGCGAATTTTTTCATGGGCGCGGGCGTTTTGGACGCTACCATTGATGCGAGAGACGATGGTCGAACCCGAGAGAGCTTATGGCCGACGAAAACGCGACCCGGGAACTTGAATCGATGGCCGACGAGATCTTCGAGCTGACGAAGATCGCGTCGGCGGCTCGATCGCGCGGGAAAACCGGCGACCCCGAGGAGCTGTCCGAAGCGGAGTTTCTAACGCTCGATGTCATCGCCCAGCACGATTCGCTCACCGTGGGGGACATACAGAAGCGAATCGGCGTCCTGCCCGCCCAGATGTCGCGCATCATCCGATCACTTGAGGGCAAGGGAGGCGAGGGCTTCGTCCGGTGCAGCATCAACCCCGGCGACCGACGCAAGATCGACGTCAGCATCTCGCGGACAGGCCGCACCGCCCATCGGGCCTATCGCGCGGCGCGGCGGCACATGACGATGGAGATTCTGCGCAACCTGGTTCCGGACGACCGCATTCAGTTCATGCGAATACTGGGGCTGATCCGGAATAGGATCGCGAAGAGGCCGAACGGCACCGCGTAGCCGCGTCCCGTTCAGCGAGACACTTGGAGACGTGCGCGTCAGGGAGTCTTGGCGGGTTTCTTCGGAGCCTTCGCGTCGCCGGTTGCGCGCGGCTGGGACCCGGCGGGCACGATGAAGCAGGAGCCGCACTTGCCGCAGCGGATTCTCTTGCCGCGCACCTTGTCCGGAATCTGCAGAATCGACCGACAGGTCAGGTTGGGGCACTGAATCGTGACAGCCATACGACGTTCCTACGCTACACACAAGAGGATACGATAGAATGGAGCGCGCGGCACGCTCACCGGACATATCGGTTCGCCCGCGTCGGGGCTGCACCGGGACCAGCGCCTATTGATCAAGAAAAAGGAGCTCAAGCCGGGGCGCGACTACCGGACGCGCTGCTGCAGGCTAGCATCGCGGATTATCAGGCGGACTCGCGACGGCGCTTGGGCTTGGTCGCGAAGAGCTGCTGGGTGCGGTCGACGATCGCCTCCGTGACAACCCATTTGCCGGACTTAGGCCTCTCCGGCAAATCGAACATGGCGTCGATCATGAAGTCCTCGATGACGCCCCGGAGGGCCCGGGCGCCGGTTCGGCGTTCCATGGCCTTTTCCGCGATGAGCTGCAGGGCGCCCTTCGTGAATTCGAGCTGACAGCCTTCAAACTCGAAGAACTTCTGGTACTGGCGCACCAGGGCGTTCTTCGGCTCGGTCAGAATCTGCACCATCGCACCCACGTCGAGCGGGCAGAGGGACGTAATGATCGGCAACCGCCCGACCAGTTCGGGGATCATGCCGAATTCGATCAGATCGTCGGGGATGATCTCCTTGAACAGCTCGGTCGCCTCCTCGGACCAGGTGTGTTGTTCGGCCTCGTTGGCAAACCCGATAACGCTGCGACCGATGCGCCGCTTGATGATATCGACGATACCGCTAAACGAACCGCCGCAGATGAACAGGATGTTGGTGGTGTCCATCTGGATATACTGCTGCTCGGGGTGTTTTCGCCCCCCCTGGGGCGGCACGTTGGAGAACGTGCCCTCCAGCATCTTGAGGAGTGCCTGCTGCACGCCTTCACCAGAAACGTCACGGGTGATGCTGACGTTTTGCGTCGTGCGTCCGATTTTGTCGATCTCGTCGATGTAGATGATGCCGCGCTGGGCAAGCTCCAGATCGTACTCGGCGCCCTGAAGAAGCCGGAGCAGGACATTCTCGACATCCTCGCCGACGTAGCCCGCCTCCGTCAGCGTCGTCGCGTCGGCGATGGCGAAAGGCACGTTCAGGATGCGGGCCAGCGTCTTGGCGATGAGCGTCTTGCCCGCGCCGGTCGGACCGACCATGAGGATGTTGGACTTGTCCAGTTCTACGTCATCGCCACCCTGATCGCGGTGGGTGAGACGCTTGTAGTGGTTATGAACGGCGACCGCGAGAGTACGCTTGGCGCTCTCCTGTCCGATCACGTATTGATCGAGGAAGTCCTTGACCTGCTTCGGCGTCGGCGTCGAACCCACCACGGCACGAGCGGTGGAAGTCTTTCGCATCTCCTGCCGGATGATGTTGTGGCACAGCTCGACGCAGGATTTGCAGATGTAGACGTCCTTGGGTCCCTCGACCATCGGGCCCGCTTCACGCTGCGTCTTGCCGCAGAAGCTGCACACGCTTCCCCGGCGGTCCCGACCGCCGCCACCGCTGCTGCTGCTGCTGCTTCCGCTCCGTCCACTGGCCATGATGCATAGTCTCCGTAGCCGAAATCGGCACCGGCGGCGCCCGAGGGCCATATTCTCCGCCATTGGGCGTCATATCGTCAAGCTGACGCCACTCGCTCCAATTACATCATAGGCCGACACCATCGTGCCGGCGCTCCAGGGACGTTTTTGGCGAACTCCGCCCGGGGGTCTTGGCAACGCGACTACGCCTGTCTCCTTCCGGAAACCTCCTCCTGGATGGCTTTGGCCTTCAGTTTCTCGTACTGCTCGATGGTCAGCTCCCCCGAGTCGCGCAATCGCGTCAATTCGTGGAGTGTCCAGAGCGGCTGGCTCATCTCGCTCCCGGGCTGAGCCCATCGCCGGATGACGTAACCCGCGACGACGAGCGCGCCAATCAGCACCAGGAGAATCGCCGCCGGCACCAAGATGTCACCCATGGTTGGTCCCCGTTTCAGCCGGCAAGCACCACGAACGCTACATCAATCTTATCCACTCGCATTTTCCGGATCAACGGCGCGGGGATCACTCGGACGCAATCGCGGGCGGTGACTGGAGCATCGAGATCAGCACGACGAGAACGAGATTCACACCGACGCAGACGACGAGTTGGATGCTGTTCAGGTGGGCTACGAACGCGGGCACCGTGCCGTCAGACGCTTGGAGCATGGCCATCAGAGGTTCCCAGAATTGCGTCAGGAAAACACCGGCGATCATCCCGACGATGACGCCCGTGCGCGACGTCCGGTCCCACAGCAGGCCGAGCACGATGGCCGGTCCCAGACCCGCCGCCAGGCCGCCCCAGGCGTTGAGCACGGTCTCGAACACCTCTTCGCTCGTCCACGCCATGGCCACACCACCGCAGCCCAAGGCGATCACCGCGGCGCGTGACAACCAGACGGCAACGCGTCCACTCGGCTGGCCGCCGAGCAGTTTCTGGTAGATGTCGCGTACCACGGCCCCGACCGCGACGATGATCTGCGAGTCGACGGTGCTCATCATGGCGGCGACGCCCGCGGAGAGGACCAGGGCGGCAAACACCTCGGGCAGCAGCTCCAACGCCAGCATCGGCATCACCTGGTTGGTGTCCTTGCCGGTGAGGTTTTGGTCCAGAATGGCGCGTGCGGTGAGCCCGACGAACATCGCGCCGTATAACGCGAAGAGCGACCAGACCACGGAGATGAGCGAACTCTTTGCGATGGTCCGCGGGTCTTTGATGGCCATGTAGCGCGCGAGGATGTGCGGTTGCCCTGGATACCCTACGCCCCAAGACAGCCCCGCCAGAAGCACACCAAAGACGAACGACGTGCCCACGGTCCCCTTGTCGACCGCCAGTATCATGTCACTTCCGGCGTGCGCGACCATCGCGGTCCAGAGTTGATCAACGCCGCCCAGGTGTGCAATCGCTACGATAGGAAGGATGACAACGGCTGATACCATCAGGATGGCCTGAACGAAGTCGGTCCAGCAGACCGCCATGAAGCCTCCCACGGCCGTGTATCCGAGGATGATCACCATCCCAATGAGCAGACCCTGATGGTAGAAGCTCATATGGGTTTCGCCCCAGGGCGCGCGGTCGGTGAACGCGGCTCTGAAAACGTCTCCGGCGGCGTTGAACTGCGCCGAAATGTACACGACGTAGAAGATGAAGATGGTCAGCACGGAGATGATTCTGATCAGTCGCGTGCGGTCATTGAAGCGCGATTCGAGGAAATCCGGGATGGTCAGCGAATCGTACCGCACGGCGTATTTGTACAGCCGGGGGGCCAGCACCATCCAATTGAACATGACGCCGAGCGAACACCCGATGCAGGTCCAGACGATGCTGAACCCGTCGAGGTACGCCGCGGCCGGCAACCCGATGAGCAACCACCCGCTGAAGTCGCTTGCCTGGGCGCTGAACGCGGCCACCCACGGTCCCAATCGGCGGCCGCCGAGCACGAAATCACCGAGGTCCTTGTTGAAGCGCGAGCAGTAGATGCCGATGGCGGCCATCCCGGCGAGATACACTGCAAAGACGATGGCCAGCGTCATTGCGACTTGTTCCAGTGCTTGAGGCTGTGGACCAGTGCGACCAGGAACATGACAACGACCGGCCCGAGTAGCCAGAAGATCGTTGCCCCAGGGAGGGAGGTTGACAGCATCGCCATGGATTCGATTCCGTTTCTCCGCCCGGCACGCGGCGCGGCGAGGGGATTATGCAGCGTCAACCCGGCGGGATCAAGCGCGCGTTCGCGCGCGGTCGAATCATGGGGGCATCCCAAAGACGGTGGCGATTCTTGTGCCCGGCGGCCCGCGACGGCTGGG
>JAJDDR010000120.1 GCA_029260255.1 Phycisphaerae bacterium | reverse complement strand
GACGCCGAAACCTGGTGAACCCGCACGCCGTCACGATTGTCATAGAACAACGTGTAGCTATCACCCGCGGTCAGCCCGATGGTATCGCGCGCGAAGACGCGGACGTCCCGAATGAGCCGCAACTTGGCGCGCTGGTCTTCTGATAGCGCCGCGTCGTCGATGGCGGCGTCGATCGGCACCGCGTTCGCGATGACGTCGAATTGCCCGACCGCGAGCGACGGCAGATACGACAGATCGGGACCGCAGCGCGCTCCGAAGAGCACGAACACCATCGTCGCTAATCGCCAGACGTCGAGCCGAGTCAGCATCAATCGCGCTCCAAGACGCACCGTCCCCCGTTCATTCTCCCGGCGTACCGAACGACTTCAACATTTTCCGCCGATCCCCGACATCCCAAACCATCGCTGCTTTGTGTGTATTGCCCAGTGTTACGCGGACCTCGCCGATGTCATCCATCATTTTTGGCGCAACCACAAACCAATAATAAGGTTACGGCATGCAAAAAACCCGTGCAATTATTGTCGCCACTTGTAGACATCCTGAAAACGCCAAGCCTAGAATCGCTCGGGACGCAACACTGAGGTGAGGCGGTAGGGGTTGCCCTCGACGGTCGCATTCGCGACAGGACCAACGCAGCAGTTGAACGAGCATGGTAATCGGAGCGGACGTCGTTCGCTCGCGGTTGTGCTGCGCCGGCGGAATGCGAATGCAATGAGGAGGTTGCCATGCTGCACACACCCGGTACCGCAACGCCAGCCACCGGCGAGCGACGCGGCGCCGCCATCATCGTCCCCAACTCCATCAAAGCCAGCGTCACGGTCCTTCGCAACAAGGGCGACGAAAGGTCCATCGACCTCAACCGACCGCTGACCCTGTTCGGATCGCACAAGGAAGCCAAGGTGCGACTCAGGCACAGCGCCGTTGCGCCGGCGCACTGTGCCGTCATCAACACGGGGACGCGGATACTGTTACGCGATCTGGCCGGTCGGGGGGGCACCCGAGTCAACGGAAAACGGGCCCGCTCCATCGAATTGAAGAACGGTGACGTCATCCGAATCGACGCATGGAAGTTCCGCGTCAACCTCAAGTCGAACTCCGACACGTGCAGCGGTAGCTCGATCGCGGCGACGCTGTTCTCGCAGGCACCGACCCTGGACATCGAGAACACGACAGACGGCGATGTGTGGAAAGACCTGCCGGACGTCTTCATCATCGGCCGCCGAGAGACGTGCGAGGTGAGGGTCGATTCCAACAACGCGTCACGGTCCCACGCCCTGGTCTGCTCGCTCAACGGGCGACCGGCTATCTTCGATCTGATCAGCGCCAACGGCTTGGAGGTCAACGGCCGGCGAACGTCGATGTCGTACCTCGCCCAGGGCGACATCGTCTTTATCGGTGACAAGAAGCTGCGGATCGCCGGCGTTCGCGGTGCGGCCGCCGCACCCGATTGCCAGGAGTCGTTCTACGCGTTCGGCGAAGCCTCCGGCGACCGCATCCGACTGGTCGATCCGAAACGCGAAGGATCCTCGGCTGAGTACATGAGATTCGGCGGATTCGAACCGCACGTCACCGAGCGTGACCGTTTCGCCGGTGACCTCGAGAATGAGCACGGAATCGCCCCCGCCCACGACGAGCGGACGGCCGAACTCGACGAGCGAGAACAGAAGATCGAGTCCCGGCAGCGGGAGATCGACGATCACCAAGCCGAGTTGGGAAGACGAGAGCTGGAACTCGGCGACCGCGAGCATCAGCTGCGCTCGGCTGCCAGGAAGCTGGTCGACACCCGACAGGCCAAGCTGGACGAGGTCACCAATCGCGCCGGCGAACACGTCGCCGAGCAGGTGGAGTCGCTCGAGGCCCAGCGTGCCGCACTCGACCGGTTCCGTGCGGAAATCGAGCGTCGTGAGTCGGGCCTCGATCAGACCCAAGCACAACTCGCGGAACTGACCGCAACGGTCGAGCGTCGGCGGATCGATCTCGACGAGCGCGAGGCCATCATCCTGCGCGACGCCGAGCAGGCCGTCGCTGCACAAAGCGCGATCAAGGAACTGCACGAGCAGCGCGACGCCCTGCAGGCGGAGCAGGCGGCGCTCGAGGTACGCGAAGCGCGACTCGCGGAAGAAACAGCCGAGTCGGCCGAACTGCATGATCGGTACGCTGCGCGCTCCGAGCAACTCGACCGCGATCGGCAGACACTCACCACCCAGACGGCCGAACTCGACGAGCGCGCGTGCGCCATCGAATCACGCGAGACGGAATTCGCCTGCCAGGCCGACGTGCTGTCCACACGCGAGGATTCGCTGGCACAACGCGCCGGCGAAATCGAAACGCGCGAGACGACACTCGACACTGATCGCCGTGCCGTCGATGGTCTCGCCGAAGACGTGCGATCTCAGCAGGAGAAAGTCGCCGAGGCGCGCCGCGACCTCGATGACGTCCAGAACAAGTTGCAGGAGCGCACCCGCACGCTGGACGAGCGCGACGCTACGTTGCGCGATCTGCAGGCGGAACTGTCGGCGCAAGAGCAGACGCTCAACGCCCGCGCGGCCGACCTCACGGAGCGAGCAGCCTGCCTCGACATCGAGAGAGACAAGCTGCAGACCCACGCCCGGGAGATGGAACGCTGCGAGGCGGAGAGAGTGAGTCGGTACGACGCGCTGAGACAGGAAACAAACGCTCGAACGGGAGAGATCGAGCGCCTGTCCGCGCAGCTTCGCCTGCGGGAGATGAAACTCGCCGCGCAAGAGCAGAGCGCGGCCGAACGACTCGAAGCCGTCGAGGATCAGGCGCGCGCCGTTTCCGAACGCGCCGCCGAACTCGACAAACAAACCGCGTCGATCGACGAACGTGAATCGGCGCACGTCGAGAAGTGCCACCGTCTGGCAGCGCATCAAACGGACCTCGACGGTCGCGAGCAGACGCTCGCCGAACGCGGCCACGAACTGGAACGCCGCGAGCGCGAAATCGCCAAGGGCGACCACAGCGTCCAAAACCTCGCCGGGGAACTTCGTCGCCGCGAGACCGACGTGCGGGAACGCGAAGAGAAGCTGCATGCGGCGAGGGCCGAAATCGATCAGATGCGCGGCCGGCTCGATGAGGAACGAGCATCATTCAACGAACGCGCGAAGATCGCGTCGAAGGAAGCGGAAGCCCTCCACCAGATGCGGGCGGAGTTGCAGGATCTCTCGCACAATCTGGAGACCCGCCGCTCGGAACTGGATCAACAGGCCCGCGCTCTGAACGCCGACAAGAAGAGCATCGCCGAACAGCGCGAGCGACTCGCCGGAGAGCGCAACGCGTCGGATCGCGAAGCGACATCCGTGCTCACCGAAGAGTTCGCCAGAATCGAAGCCGAGTTGGCGGCGCGCGAGACCGTCGTCGAGAGGCTCACGAAGTCGGTCGAGCAGCGCTCCGCGGAGCTGGACGCCCGCGAACGCAAGCTCGACACGCGAGAGCCACTGCTCGATGAACTGTCCAAGTCCTTGGAAAATCGTGCGGCCGACCTCAATGCCAGGCAAGAGTCACTCATCGAAACTCGCGCCGAAGGCGAGAGACTTGCCGAGGAGATCAGGTCCCGCGAAGAGCAACTGCGCGAGCGCGAGGCGAACGTTCAAACCGAAGCCGGTGCCGCGCGCCGGCAGTCGGACCCGATGGCGGTGAGCGACGAACGCTCATTCGAGATACTCCGGCTGCTCGACCCCACGCTCGGCGATTCGGTTCGCGTGCTGCGGAGGTTGGGCGTGCATGGGTCCTTCGACGAACTCATCGATCTCGCCCAGACGGAGTTGGCCTCGCGCGAGAACGACAAGAAACAACGCGGGAAGTGGGGCTTTTTCCGCTGACGATCGAAACACCGACGCCGTGACGCCGCGCGTCCGCGTCGGAACTGTCAGGAGCCATGCCGGCTGGATCAGCGGTTTCTCTCTGGGGTGGCAACGGGAGAAAGCGAGGACTCCGGCCGGCACTCTTGCGCCTCGCGAGTTTGCGGCGACGAGTGCCAGGTCGGGTGCCATGGCCATGCGCTTGGAAGCTACGCACATGCCCACGCGAGCGTGGGCATGCCACCCAGAATGGGATGTACCCCCCATCAGTCGCGGCACAGCCCGCCACGTTGTTCACATCGCCTGTTTCGCGCATAGTACTGCACCACGCCCGCTCCGGCGGGCTACGAATGCCAGGTATTCCAATCGTGGAAGGAGGACGACTGAAGTGCTTCAAACGGTGCTGGCGCTCACGATCACGGTACTCGCCGCCGAACACGGTCCCGAACTGCGACATTGGCCGCCCAACCAGCGCGCAGCCCAACGTGGATTCGAGGAATCGCTCAACGCGCTGCCGACGCCGGACAGCCTGCGTTCCCATCACCAACTGATCGGCACCATTCCGCACCGCGCAGGAACGCCGAACGACCTGCGCGTTTCGGAACTGCTCGCGCAGAACTTCGAGTCTCTCGGACTGGAAGTGGAGAAACAGGAGTTGTGGGTGTACCTCTCCGAGCCCGTCGACGCGGTCGTCGAGATCGTCACGCCGATTCAACGCTCGTTGATCCTCAAGGAACGCGTGCTCGAAGAGGATCCCTACTCGGCACACCCGGACCTCGGCATCGGCTGGAACGCCTTCAGCGGGAGCGGCGACATCACCGCGCCCGTGGTGTACGCGAACTACGCCACCAAGGAAGACTTCGCGAAACTCGGCGAACTGGGCGTCGACATCACCGGCAAGATCGTCATCGCCCGGTACGGCGGCAACTACCGCGGTTACAAGGCCAAGTTCGCCGAAGCCGCCGGCGCGGTCGGTCTGATTATCTACACCGACCCCGCCGACAGCGGGTACTTTCAAGGACTCATGTATCCCGACGGCGGCTACGCCAACCCCTCCTCGATCCAGCGCGGATCGATCAAGACACTCGGCTACGACGGCGACGCCCTCACTCCGTTCACACCGGCGACCAGGGACGCCGACCGACTCGATCCGGCCGACGTCGCCCTGCCCAAGATCCCCGTGCAACCCGTCGGATGGGAAGCCGCTCAGGAGATTCTGGTGCGTTTGCGCGGCCAGCCGGTCCCCAGAGGTTGGCAGGGCGCGCTGCCGTTCACCTACCGGATGACTTCCGACGAGACGCTCACCGTCCGGCTGATGGTCAAGCAGAAACGCGCGTTGAAGAAGGTCTACAACGTCGTCGGCACGCTACGCGGGTCGAAGCACCCCGAGCAGAAGGTCATCGTCGGATGCCACCACGACGCATGGACCTTCGGGGCCAGTGATCCGCTGTCCGGTACCATCGTCGTACTCGAATCGGCCAAGAGCTTCGCGACCCTCGCCCGCCAAGGAAGGCGCCCCGCGCGCTCGATCCTCTTCGGGCTCTGGGCGGCGGAGGAGTTCGGCATCATCGGCTCGGTCGAGTGGGTCGAAGCCCGCCGCGACGATCTTCTCGAAAACGCCGTGGCCTACATCAACCTTGATATGGCCGCCATGGGACCGAACTTCGGCTCCAGTGCCGCGCCGGTGCTTCAGTCCGTCATCGCCGACGCGACGCGGGCGGTGGTCTCTCCCAACGGCTCGAGCGATCGCCCTCTGTCGGTGTTCGACTCGTGGGTCGATCACAACGAGGATCAGATGCTCCCCGGGCATCCTCGGTTCGGGCATCTCGGCGGCGGATCCGACCACGTCGGTTTCTACTGCCACGCGGCCGTGCCCTCGGCCAGTCTCGGCGGCGGCGGCGCCAAGGGCACCGCATACCACTCGAACTATGATTCGATCGCGTGGTATCGAAAGGTCGTCGGCGAAGACTACGCGCCAGCGAAGATGGTCACTCAGGTCACCAACATCGTCCTCGCCCGACTGGCCAACGCCCCGCTGCTTCCCCTCGATCCGGTCCGTTACGGACCGGGCTTCCGCCGGCACCTCGATGCGCTCACAGACCGCGCCAAAGAGCTGAAAGTCGCCGGAGACTTCGCCGGTGACGCCGACTTCGCGCGCGAGTACGAGACAATCGCCACGGGTGTGTACGAGAGAGTCTTGAAGCGACTTGCCGAGGGCGACATCACCGACGAGTCCCTGGCCTTCATCAACGATCGGCTGCTGAAACTCGAGCGGCACTGGTATTACGAGCCCGGCCTGCCCGGCGACTTGAAGTGGTTCAGAAACCTCTACGCCGCCAGCGACCCCGAGTCCGGTTACGCCCCCTGGATGCTCCCCGCCTACCGCTGGGCAATCGAGCGACGCGACCCGAACGCAATGAAGCGCGCTCGATCACTCTACGCCGAGACATTCCGCAAACTCACGCAATCGGTCAACGAAATCGACGCGCGCCTCAAGTAGCGTGTGTGGGTGCCCCATGGCGTCAGCCGTGGCGCGCACGCGAACGGGGGAGAGTTTTCAGTTTTCAGTTGTCAGTTGTCGGTCGAGGGAGGATGCAGAGAAACGGGTGGGGCACATCCTTGGCGAGCCGCCATTCAACCCGGCCGGTGAAACCCGCCCCCCGTCTCTCTCTGTGCGCTCCGTGTCCTCCGTGGTTCCATACCCCAATCCGCAATCGTCAATCCGCGATTCCCGGAGTCCCCCACCTCTAAAGAGATGGGCCACCCATCGGACGGAGTGCCACTCGGCGACACTTCGCAGACCCACCGCATCACGGCGACCGGAACAACCCCGAACGCGTCTGGGAGAGATAGGGCAACGCCCCGCTGGTAATCTTAAGCCCCAGGTCCTCGCCGCCCCCGCCGAGCGGGTTGCGAATGACGAATTCGAGCACCACCCCGTTGTTGTTCGTCCCGAGGTTCAGCGTCGGCTCGAATGTTCCCGTGATCAAAGCCTCGTACAGAGGCGTGGTCGGATCGCGCTCGTCGAACAGCAACACGTCGCTGGCCTCCGCCGGGTCCGACGAGAAGAGCAGGCCGACTTCCGTGACCCCCGCGGGAACGTACGCATAGAACTGCGGCTCGGAATCCAACTCGTGCGCCTTGAACAGCTTTAGCCGCTGGGTTCCCGATACGACGCGGTACGACCCCGGGTGCGAAGCGCCGGTGATACGAAACCCGTGAACGAACGATGCGTTGACGACAAGCTTGTGTATGCCCGTTTCGACCGCCGTGGCCCGCACCAGGCTGGGGCTCAACGCCTCCGTAAGCGGCGCGTTGTCCATGATGGTGCCGCTCGGTGTCACCAACTGCCACCAACCCGAACCCTGATCCGTCGTGCCGAACTCGCGCATCGAAACGTCGAACGACAGCGACGCACCCGCGTCCGCTTGGAAGAAGTAACCCGTTTCCCTCCGCATGAGCGGACCGAACGCATTCGGCGGACCCGGCTCCAGCGGCTCGAACGGTGTGGAGATGGCGTACGGCGAGGGGTCGAAGCACGCGGGAACGAACGCGGCGCCGGTGTACGGACTGACGTGATTCACGTCGGCTTCGTACAGATCCAGCTCGGCGTTCGCGGCCGTGAGGTGCTGATTGTATTCATCCAACGGAAGGCACAGATCGCCCAGTTGCAGACCGCCAAAGTGGTCGCTTCGGTTGAGCCACACGCTGCCGGTCTCGTGGCCCATTGTGTAGTAATGATCGGCAAGCGCCTCCGGCGGGAAGTTCCATACCAAGAGCCCCGGAATGAGAAACGCGTTGATGCCCGCGTCGGAAATCTCCTGAAAGAACCCCTGCAATCCGTCGTCGTACCCTGAGTGGAACGTACGCTGCGACCAGTCGAAATAGGGTTGCCCCGGCGTCCCGAAGCCCTGCGGAACACCGATGTAGAATGGGCTGCGATCGAAGCGGACGAGATTCGTCCCGCCGATCTCCAGGTTCGGATTCACGGCGCGAAACGCCTCCCGGCATGCCGTCGCCCGACTCTCCACCACGCCGCGCTCGTACGCCACGAAGTCGTCCACCAGGCCGGCACCCTCGAGGTACGCCAGCCGCTGTGCCGGGGCGGGCACCGGGTCGTTGATCCCGAGCAGCGTGAACAACCCCTGGACGCAGCTCTCGCAGTAGCAGGGATCGCGGTAGCTTCGCTCGGTGAACGTGTAGAGCTCCGGGTCGAGAACCACGCCACGCAGTGCCATGGCGAGCTCCGGCATATAGTCGTCGTTGGCCGGGTCGGTTCGCTCCGCCAGTGCGACGAAACGCGCCGTGACGGCCCGGTCCCAGAAATCCTGCGATTGCGGGCACGGCTTGAGCGGCTCCTCGACGCCGTCCGCATCGACGTACGGCTCGGCCAGCGGAAGTAACCACTGGTGCTCCAGCGTCGAGAACCAGTTGAAGAAGACCCACAACTTCGCGCCGTGCGGATTCAGTTCGTCGGACCACTGGCGAAGGCGCACGACGTCGCTGGGTTCAATCGGCACGCGCATCAGATGCAGCTTCATGCCGAAGTCCTCGATGCCGTCGGCGAGCAACATGTCAACCGGTCCGCCCGGACCCAGGAGGTGATTCGAGTTGGATCCACCGTAGACCCCCCGAAACACATTCGGTCCGGGGGTTGCGGGTCCGTCGGCCGCGTTGTCGTTTTCGTTTCCGTTCCCGCCGTCTTGAACTTCGTCCGGCGTACCGTCGCCGTTGTCGTTCGGCGACGTTGATGTGTCGGTGTCGCCATCGGGCTCGTTGGCGACCTCGGCCGGGTCGAACAGCGTGGGATCGTCGTCGAACACCGTGACGATCACAGTGTCGGAGTCTGACACTTCACCGTCGGCCACCACCAACTCGAACACCAGCGTCGCGCCCTCGGGACCCACTTCCGGCGCCGTGAATCTCACCTCGGCCTCCGTGGTGCTGGTCAACGTCACCGGGGGCCCCGAAATCTGCCGCCAAGTGAACGTCAGCATCCCGATACCCGTTCCCGAGCTGCCCAGACCGCTCAAGTCGGCCACGTCGCCCTCGGAAACCGCCAGCGCCGGACCCGCGTCGGCCGTGACCGGGCCGGCGGTCTCCAAAACGTTCATCACGTCGACAACGACCTCGTCCTCGTCGGTCGTCGTGCCGTCGTCCACAATGAGGCGGAACTCCAACCGCGCCATCTCGTCGACCATCGGCGCGACGAAGATCGGAATCGGCGATAGCGGCGCCACCAGCGTGACCATCGGCCCGGACGTCTGTGACCAATCGTAGAACAGGTCATCGCCATCTGTATCGAAGCTGTCTCGGCCGTTGAGCACCACCGTGTCGCCCTCGTCGACCGTGCGATCACCTCCCGCAACCGCCACCGGCGCGCCGGCCGGGACGCCCGTTTCTCCGGCCGGTGCCGCCGCGGCCGCGACCTCCTGTTCGAACGTCGCTGTTTCCACACCAGCGCACGTCTGTATCACCGAGATGACCGCCTCACCCGTTTCCAGAACGGTGTAGACCGTGGTGCATCCGCCGGGCGGGTCGAACACGCCGGCCGTCTCTGGTTCCACCGACCATGCGCACTTGCACGCGATCTCGAACACCTGCCGCACGCGCACGCCCGGTGCCGGCAGTTGGAAGCGCACCTGATCACCAACAGTTAGATCACTCAGATCGGCCACGCGAACCGTGGTCGGGTCGACGATCGTCGCGACTCCCGCCAGCTCATTTCGTTCCTCGGAAGCAAGATCCTCGAAATCATCGATGGACGCCGGTTCGGAAATGCCCGTTTCGGGTTCGGTGTCTTCCACCGTGCAGCTACCGCAGGCAGCCAACACGAGCATGAACCCAAGAACCTCGAACCGTCGCCGATTCACCTTCGATCGCATCGCACACCCTCAGCACAGTGGAATGACTTCTTGCAAGCTCGGAACAACCAAACACCCCGCGCGCCCGGACCCGCCGCGTGACCGCGAGAATCGTCTGCCCAGGCGACCATCGTACCGATAACGTCGCCCGGTTGGTACCGCGGCCGATCGTCTCCACGGGCTCGCCCGCCATCCCCCGAGTGTACGATAAACAACGCCACGGACCGGCTGCTGGCCCGCTTCCGCGTGCATTCGTCCGGAACCAACAATCCATAACAATGTTGACAGCAATATGTTACGGATTCTCCGCGCGCAGTTTCTAACCGAGAAGATTGACGAATGTCAATAATATCGGTTCGATATTTTCTGGTCGGTGCGGGCGGCACCATTACTGGAGGCGTGCCATGTGGCAGCGAATTACGAGAACGGTGGCGGCGGCGGCGATGGGGGCGATGCCCTTTGGGACGGTAACGTGCAACGTCCCCGACAGCATCGTCTTCTACGAGGACGACTACTACTACGATGACGATTACGACTTCTTCGACGTCGTGGTCGACATCTTCGACGGCGGTCACCACCACGATGACGTGGTCTTCGTCGAGGAGTTTTTCTAGGCCTTTCGGCCGACCGATCACCTAGACGCTGAAGTCAGCGATGACGGGAAGGTGGTCGCTGGCGAGTTGGGCGAGCTTCAGGCGGCTGCGGCGCACGTGGACTGGGTGAATCGGTCCTCTATAGAAGATCTTGTCCAGCCCGCCGGTCGGCGCGTAGCTGGGAAACGTCTTGATTGACCATCGCGATCCGGGGCGACGGTTGGTGGCGCATGAGAAACCGGCGTCCGCGAAACGCTGGCGCTTTAGCACGCCGCGCCAATCGTTCGTGTCGCCGGCCACGATGCAGGCATCCGCCTTGCTCAAGCGCCGCATGTCGGTTGACTCCAGGATGCGCCGTACCTGTTCCCGTCGCTCCATGGCCGACAGACCGAGATGGACGTTGAAGATATCGAGCGAGACCGCTCCGCCCCGGTGCGGAATCTCGATGGTGGTATGCTGCGCCCCGCGCCGCTTTCGCCATGAGCACGTCAGATCGATGTTTCGCTGTCGTCCGATCGGAAAGCGCGTGAGGGTGGCGTTTCCGTATTTTCCTTTCTTCATGTAGTGGTTCATGCCGACCGCGCGGAACTCGTAATCCAGCGCCGTGGCGATCATCGAAGCGAGATCGAGGTGGTCGGAACGCGGAGCACCGCGATCAACCTCCTGGAGCAACGTGATATCTGCGTTGTAGCGTTTCAGGATCGCGATGATGCGGTCGGGTCTGAACGAACCGTCGACTCCGATTGCCTTATGGATGTTGTATGTCAGGAGGCGAATCCTCATGATATAGATCATACGGGTGAGGCGGCTTCAGATGTAGGCGCGCCGTTGGCAGAATCACGGATACGGACCACATGGGAATCGACGACCTCCGCAAGCGTCTGGGGAAGCTGAACCGCAGCCCGCTTGCGGCGGGCGGGCATGGCCATTCGGCGCGGGGTCCGGGTCGCGGCATTCCGGACGCGCGACTTGAGACGCTCGTCCCGGGCGAACCGGTCCGATTGGACGACACCTCTTTCTACGCGGTCGAACGTCCACTTTCGGAGCACTGGGAACCGTCGCGCGTTGTGTTCGAGCGGTTCGCCCGCGCCATGCATGACCCGGTCGCCCGCGAGCGTGCCGGGTTGGTACATCCGGAGCTCGTCGCGTTGATCGACTCCGGAGCCGACCGGCTGCTCCTCGTCGATCTGGAAACGTGCGGTTTCGCCGGAACGCCGGTGTTTCTGATTGGGACCCTGTACGTCAAAGCGAACCAGTTTCACGTCGAACAGCTTTTGGCCCGGGATTACGGCGAAGAGGCGGGCATCCTCGGACGTTTCGGAGAGCTGCTCTCGCAGCGGTCTCATCTGGTGACGTTCAACGGCAAATCGTTTGACTGGCCGTTCGTGGCCGACCGTGCCGCGGTCGCGCGGATCGCGTTGGGCAAACCGAGCGGTCACTGCGATCTGTTGCATGTCGCGCGTCGTCGCTACGGCGGCATCCTGCCGGACTGCAAACTTCAGACGGTCGAGCGTCACGTCAGCGGGCGGGCGCGTGTGGGCGACATCGACGGACGCGACATCCCGGCCGCGTATCACGGATTCGTGAACACGGGCAACGCTCGCCAGCTGCGTGACATCCTGCATCACAACTTTCTGGACCTGGTCACGCTGACGGAGATCATCGCAGCGTTGATCGGAGACTGATCGCGGGAGCGGTGCGTGGGCGCTGCTCCCGCACGACACGCGGCTAAGTTGCTTGCTTGTCACAAGTTGCATGCTCACGATTGGTTCTCGGACCATCGTGATGTTTCGCAAACGCAACCCGAGGGCATACATGTTGGTGGGTGCACGGTTTTGCGTCCGGACGGTGGGCCCGGTTAAGTCGTTTCGCGGTGGCGAGTTAGGGCAATCCTTGGGATCGTCGGAAGTGTGTCTTGGTTTGGCACTCGTCTTGCCCGTGATTGGGGGTCGCGGGCAGCGTGGAGCGAGCTCGATTTCGGGTCGGGGGTGCTTTCGCTGATTATGAGGCTAGAATTGGGAGAGGACACGAAGCGAGGCGGATGACGCGCTGTTCGTGTCGGGAGGAAGGAAGCGATGAACGAAGAGACTTTCCAGAGAAAGCTGGCTGAACTGGTGGCGGAGATCGGGACGCTTCCGGAAGCGGACCGCGAGCGTCTCACGCTGCTGGCTGAGCAGACCAAGGAGCGGCACAAACAATTGAAGGAGACGGTCGGCCAGCTCCAGGAGAGCATCGACTTCCTGCGGTTGTCGATCAAGTACATGCTGTTCGATCTGGAAGCGACGCGGCGCGAGAACACGCAGCTTCGCAAGATGATCGAGGAGGATCCTGAGTAGACCGATACGCGCGTCGCGCGTTCCTGATAATCTGGAATCGGTTTGTCGCGCTGGACGACCGACTCCATACGCCAAGCGAGCGCGGGAGCGTCCACCGGACGTTGTCGCGCCCGCTTGTTTTTTTGCGCGCCTCCTCTTCCGTCTGCCGGTTATTACTCCGGGTGGACGCCTCGCGCATACGCTCACCTCGGCGGCCGGTCATGGTAGCGCGGCGAGTTTGGGTTGCGAAGTGCGAATTGACAGGGCGCGATCCATCCTCGTCGCCCACAAGGGAGTGATGCTACGTCTGGAACGCCGCCTACCTGGTGAGGCCTCGTTTTTGGAGTGCTCGGAGGCGTGGGAGCGTGAGCAAGGCGCAGAGAACTTCGGTCGTTCCGGCGACGACGAATGCGGTTTGATAGGCGACGAGGGGTGAGGTGCGGTTCGCGACGATGGCGAGCACGGTTCCGCCGATCAGGGGCCCGCACATGAAGCCGAGCGATCCGGCGACGTTGAAACCGGCGTAGGCGGTCGCACGGCGGTCAGGCGGGGTGAGGTCGGAGCACATGGCCAAGTTGGGCGCGAACATGACGGCGCTCAAGACGCCGGAAGCGACCATGGCGACGGGAAGCCAGCCGAACGGGAGGAAGCCGTAAAGCGCGAAGACCGCTCCGAATGCGATGCTGCCGACGCACATGGGGAGTGTTCGTCCGAAGCGGTCTGCGAGTCTGCCCATGGGGTAGCAGAGCAGTGCGAAGGGGAACAGGAAGAACGCCAGGAGATTGCCGCGTTCGCTGGGGAGCAGCCCGTGGATCTCGCTGAGATACAGGACGAAGCTCGATATGATGACGCCCACGCAGAACCGATCGATGAAGGTGTAGGCGTAGGGGACGAGCAGGTCGCGATGGGTGCGGACGAGATTGACCGCGTCGCGGAGCTTCGCGAGTTGTTTTCGGGCGGGGGCGTCGTGCAGCGCGATGGTGGCGATGATCGCTGCGGCGAGGGAAAAGGCGGTTCCGGCATAGAAGACGGTGATTGCTGAGTGCCTGGCGAGGTGTCCACCCAGCGGCGCTCCGCAGGCGGTGCCGAGGATGAGTGACGCGCCGATCCAGCCCATCATGCGCCCGCGGTTTCGCGGCGGTGCCCAGTCGCAGGCGATGGCCATGATCGTCGACACGGCGATGATGTGGGCCGCACCTTCGAGGAGTCGCACGGTCAGCAGTGTGGCAAGGGTCGGGACGTATGCCATTGTGAGTATGAGGGTTGCGTTGGCGAGCAATGCAGCGACGAGGAGCTGCTTTCGCTTGCCGAGTCGGTCGGCCAGCGCTCCGCCGATCGGCGCGGCGAGTATGGCGCCGACCATGTTGATGGACATGAAACTGTGGGTCCAGAAGGAGGATGCGTCGAAGCGCTCGGCGACGAGTTCCTTCAAGGCGGGGACCATGACCGTGACCGGCAGCATGGTGAGGAACAAGGTCGCGGTGAGTGCGGCCGTACACGGCAGGGTTCCGGCGCGTACGGGCGCGACGGCGGTCAGACCGCTTCCTGCGATACGGGATGTCGGTGAATCAGCCATCGGCGGCTCCGGCCCGGAGTTCCACTGAGGATGAGTATCGTCAACGCGGGCGGCAACATCAAACCCGGCCCGCGCCCAGGAGTCTGGGCGCGGGCCGGGCGTATTGAGGCGTTCTGGGCTGGTGCCGTCAGGGCAGGACCAGCGGCGCGGCGAAGTTGATCAACTCGACCATAAAGTCGTTGCTTCCGTCGATGAGGAACGGAGTCAGCAATCGGAGCACCGGTCTGGCGCATGAAGTCGGGATGATCGCGGGCATTATACACATGCTGAAGATCAGCAGTTTTCGCGTGTGGTGCATCATGTTCTGTACTCCGGTCTTAGAATCTAAGGATCAGGTCCGCGGTTACGCGTTGGTTGAAGATGTCGTTTCCGGGGTTTGAGATTGGAAAGCCGTAGGCCACGCCGAATGAAACGTTGGGCGACAGTTTCCAACGGAAGCCCAGGTCACCCCAGAACACGCTCGATCCGGCGACGTTGGCGGCGCCGATGTTCGCGTAATCGAGTCCGCCGAAGTTGACGGGGAATCGATCGCCGTTGCTGAGGTAATGCAGGGCGTGGATTTCGAGAAGCGGATTGAACCCGGGGAGCAGATCGGGGGCGATTTCGCCGCAATCGAAGTGCAAGTCCCAGCCAAGGATGTTGTTTCCGTCGTCCTGGCTGAAGGGGAGCCGGGCATTGAGCGTTCCGATGACGTTGAGCCCGCCGTCCAAGGACTTGGCGAAGCTGATGAACGGGTTGAGTTCGTTCTCGCCGGCATCGCCGCCCTGGAGGATGTTGGTGTTGCCGTTGTGCCATTCCCAGCGCAACCCGGTCGTGAGGACGAACTCATTGGCCTCATCGACGATGAGCGCGTACTTGAGGCCGACGGCGAAGTCGTTCAGCCCGTTCGCCTCGGGGAGGATGCCGGCGTTGAGTTCGGTGTAGCCGTCCTTGGTGGCGATGAGGGCGAGGCGATCGGTGAGGGCGACGCGGATCTGTGCGGCCCAGGCGTTGAGCTGTCCGCCGCCGATCTGCCCGTTGCTGGGGAAGTCGTGCCACACGTAGAACAACTTCATATTCGTTTCGATGAACGGGCTTTCGAAGTAGATCGGATTGCCGATCGGCTCGGCGAATCGCTCGCTAAGCGAAGTTGACGACCGCATGCCGGTGAGAAACCCGGGCCAGAGGATTTCGCCGTCACCGAAGACGTTTCGATCGCTACACGCGTAGGATCCGAGCCTCCGCGAAGAGGCGCTGTCCGACGCTTCGCCCCCGGATGCCTGCCAGACCGAGGACGCGTCGAGCGTCCAGTCCAGATCTGCGCTGGAGAAGTCCGGCGGTGAAGCGATTGCGCCCGCTCCTGCCGCACAAATCCCCAGGAATGAGTATGCCGCGCCTCGCCTGTTCATTGGTGGGTCTCCTGGATTGCCATCGTGTTCGGTAGGCCCGCGTCCGCACGCGCGCCCGCGGTCTGTATACTGTGCGGGGTCAGCCGCATCAAGAGAAATCGGCCGGGATGGGGAGGATTGCGAAAGTTGGCGGGGGACCGGGAGGCGGGTCTTGTCACGGGTCGAGCGGGGAGCTACCGGTGCATGGTGCGGACGGAGCGGTCCTAAGCGATGGCCAATCTCTCGGCGATGGAGTCGGCGATGATCTTGTAAACTTGGCTGGGGATGACGTCGATTCGCAGGAGTGTTGCGAACTCATTGATGTCGGTTTCGATACTCCGCAGGATTGCGGTGAGTGTAGCGAGATCCAGCCCGAGGGTTGCCATCGCCTGTTCGCAGGTGGGCAGTGTGTCGAATTCGTCGGGCGCTTCACAGAGTAGTCGTGCGATGGCGGCGGCACGACCGACGACCAGGGCGAGGGTGCGTGCCGTTTGAGGCAGGTCGTCGGGCGGTTCCGTGTCGTGGTGGTACCGTACGGCGCCGACCATCGTTTCGGGCAGGGACCAGCGTTCGAGCACCAGGGCGCTCACTTCGGGATGGGCGGTTCCCAAGGTGCGGCGCTCCATTTCGAGCAGGTCGGTGGTGCTCCGCGGCGCGTAGTGTTCGGCGATTGCGGCGTAGCGATCAGGCATCGCCTGTGCCAGAACGGTGACACCAACGTCGGACAGCAGTCCGCACATGAACGCCTCTTCACGCTGTTGCGGAGCGACCTGCTCGGCGAGTCGGGCTGCGAGCACGCCTGTGGCGAGTGATCTGCGCCAGAAGTAGCTCCGGTCGATGAGTACACAGGTGTTTTCATTCACCCGGTCGACCATGCACCTTCCCATGACCAGGGTCCGAACGCGCTTCATGCCGAGCAGGTTGGCCGCATGGATGAGAGAGCTGATCTTGCGTGTGACGCCGAACAGGGGCGAGTTCGCGAGCCGGAGCACGCCTCCCGCGATCCCCGCGTCCGTGGAGAGGAGGTTGACGGCGTCTGCGATGTTGTAGTTCGGGTTCCGAGTTACGTCGAGAAATCGGGTGACGATATTGGGCATCGACGGCACCGCGTCACCCCGGTTGATGGTGGCAAGGACTTCGGCGTTCATGTGTCGCGATCCCTCCGAAACGCACTCTCGCCGGCGCACGAGCGCGCAGCGTTTGCGCGTTGGGCTGCATTCCCGATGACATCGGCAGGTCACCGGGCATTCTGTAGCGGGTCGTGACGCGCGGAAGTCGAGTACCGATAACCGCGGTCCGCGGGTTGGTTCGGTGCCATTACCCTGGGACGTTTGGGTTGTCTTGGAATTAATAGTCTCTCGTTGATCAAGATGCACCGGCGAAAACACGATTCTAGAAGTCGATTGGCGAGTAAACCACGCCCCGGATCGGTGTTGCGCCAGGCGCGTCGCATCGGTCTCAGTATGAAACCGCGCGCTCGAGTCGATGCTTGGCGCTATCCATCGCGGTGCGAACGACGGACCCGAGCAAATCGAAGGGAGACAGGCGATGACTTCATCCGTTGCGGGCTCGATCACCGAGCATGCGGAACCGGGATCGGTCGGAGGTGCCGCAGATGCGATGTCGCAGGTCGTCGGCTTCAGGCTGGCCGATGAGGAATACGGCGTGGACATCATGCGCGTGCAGGAGATCATCCTCGTGGGTCAGATCACGAGTATGCCTGAGGTTCCCGACTTCATCTGCGGTCTGATCAACCTCCGCGGCAACGTCATTCCGATCGTGGACCTTCGCAAGCGGTTCGGTCTGCGGATTACGGAGAACAACGAGCAGACGCGCATTGTGGTCATCAATGTGGGCGAGCGGACGGTCGGAATCGTCGTTGACGAGGTGAACGAGGTGCTCCGCATCAACCCCGATCAGATTGAACCTGCGCCGGCGAGCGTGTCGGGCGTAAATCACACTTTCATTCGCGGATTGGTGAAACTGGACGGGAAGCTGCTCATCCTTCTGAACATCGAGGACATCCTCGCACAGGATGAGCAGGCGACGTTGACCGGTGGCGACGAATGCGCGACTGCGCGGTAGATCGAACGTAAACGACGGTCCTGCCAGCAAGGGCCTTGTAACTGGAATAGACAAGTCAACAGGCACGCAGAAATAAGGAAACAGTACGATGACGACGCGTACCTCCAAGCGGACGGATGACGAAGACACGGTTGCGGGCAGCGAGTCGGCCGAGTTGGCCAAGCTCCGGAACACGCTCGACAATCTGGGTACGAACGTCTTTATGGCCGATGCGGATCGGAACCTGATCTTCATCAACAAGAAGGCGAAACAGACGCTGCAAGCGGTCGCCGGCGAAGTGCGCAAGATCTTCAACGTCGACGTGAACGATCTGTTGGGCATGTCGATCCACCGGTTCCATAGCGACCCGGACAGGATCGAGAGAATCCTCCAGAATCCGGCCAGTTTCCCTCGCAAGGCGGACATCAAGTTCGGCGAGGTGTGGCTGGAGACGAACATCAACATCGTCCAGGACGAAGACGGGCGAATCGTGGGTCATGTCGCGAATTGGGAATCGGTCGGCGAGCAGAAGCGTCAGGAGGCCGAGGCGGCGAAGATGTCGGCGATGATCGACAATGCGCCGACGAACATCATGCTCGCGGATCGGGATCTGACCATCACCTACATCAACCCGGCGACGACGAAGAACCTGGGCCCGCTGGCACACCTGCTGCCCATTCCGATCGACAAGATTGTGGGCAGCAGCGTCGACGTTTTCCACAAGGACCCATCGAAGCAGCGCGCCATCCTGTCGGATCCCAAGAACCTCCCCTACCGGGCGGATATCAAGATCGGGGATCAGACGCTGGACCTCACGGCGAGCGCCATCTTCGACGACAAGGGCGACTATCTCGGACCGATGGCCACGTGGCAGAACATCACCGAGAAGCTCGCGGCGGAGGAGAGCCAGCGGCGTTTGCAGGAGGAGGCCGAGACACGGGCGCAGGAGCTGCAACAGAAGGTCAATGACCTTCTGGTCAACGTCGAGTCCGCGGCGAACGGTGATTTGACGACGTCGGTGTCGGTGCGCGGCGAAGACGCGATGGGTCAACTCGGGGAGGGCGTGGCGCGTATGATCGAGAAGTTGCGCGACGTCGTGATGCAGATCACCGAATCGGCGGAGCAATTCGTCGAGGGCTCGCGCATCGTTGCGGAGGGGTCGACGTCACTCTCGGACGGCGCCCAGACGCAATCGGCGACGGTCGAGCAAATGTCGGCATCGGTGCAGTCGCTGAGTTCGATGATCGCTGCGGTTGCGGAGAATGCCAAGCAGGCGGACACGACGGCCCGCGAAACGAGCAGTCGTGCCGTGGAGGGGGGCGTGGCCGTCGAGAAGAACATCGAGGCGATGAAGCTGATCGACAAGTCTTCCGAGCAGATCGGTGAGATCATCGGCGTGATTTCGGAGATTGCGTCGCAGACGAACCTGTTGGCGCTGAATGCGGCGATCGAGGCGGCGCGTGCGGGCGAACACGGGCTAGGATTCGCGGTCGTGGCGGACGAGGTCCGGAAGCTCGCCGAGCGTTCAAGCCAGGCGGCCAAGGAGATCGCCTCGCTTATCAAGGAGTCGACGGTGCGCGTCAAGGAGGGTGCGCAGTTGAGCGAGCAAACGGGGGCGGCGCTCAAGACGATCATCGAGGGCGTCGACGGCACGGCGCAGGGCATCGGACAGATCGCGATGGCGACGGAGGAGCAGGCCCAGACCGCGAGTGAGGTGAACGTCGGCATCCAGAACGTGGCGTCGATTACGGAGAACAACGCGTCGGCCGCCGAGGAGATGGCGGGCTCGTCGGAGGAGTTGTCGGGACAGGCGTCGCAACTGAAGGATCTGGTGGGCGGCTTCAAGGTAGCTCCGTGAGGTCACTGAGTGCCTTGAGAGGTCGACGCGGCGTCGGATTCTGCGGACCGGGCGGGGTGTTTCATGGAATTGGTCAAGCTCACGGCTGAGGAGTTCGATCGCATTGCGAAGATCATCTACGATCGGGCGGGAATCTACCTGCCGGAGCAGAAGATCAATCTCTTGAGCAATCGTCTCCGCAAACGCTTGCGCGCGTTGAAGCTGGCAACGTTCGGGGAGTATGAAGCGATCCTCAAAGACGCGAATCGATGCGAGGAGGAGTTGCCTCATTTCCTTTCGGCGGTGACGACCAATGAGACGTACTTCTTCCGGAACGAGGATTTGTGGAACTTCTTCTCGGGGGATCTGATCCGTTATCTGGTCGAGACGAAGAAGGGCAAGCCCAAGACGCTTCACATACGGAGCGCCGCGAGTAGCAGCGGCGAAGAGGCGTACACGGCGGCGATCGCGCTTCGCGAGAAGCTGCCGGACTTTGCGTCGTGGAAAATCTCCATCATCGGGACCGACATCAGCAAGCGCGTTCTCGACCAGGCTCGCGAGGGTGTGTACAACGACTACGCCGTTCACAAGATGTCGAAAGCGCAGATCAAGCGGTGGTTCGTCTGCAAGGACGACAAGTTCCACCTGACCGACCAGATCAAGAGCATGGTCAGGTTCCAGCACCACAACCTCCGCGATCCCTTCCCCGGCGGGCGATTCGATCTGACGTTCCTACGTAATGTGCTGATGTACTTCGACACACCAATGAAGAAGCTCGTCATCAAGGCAGTTACGGACTCGATGGTGCCCGGTGGCGTGTTGATCGTCGGCGATGTCGATCCGATTCGCACGACGCCGGAGCTCAACGAGGCGATGCCGTGCGCGTATCAGCGGGCGGGGGTGTACCTCAAGCCCGGGGGCGGAACGGCGAAGTTGAATTTGGAGCGCGCGGTGACGGCATGAGTGAGTACGTCGAAGTTACGCCGGAACTCATGGCAGGGTTTCTCGACGAAGCGCCGGAGTACCTCGCCATGCTGGACGAGGGGTTGATGGCGTTCGAGGAGCAGTGCGGCGCGGGAATCTCGATCCAGGAACGCCCCGAGGATCAGGAGCGGATGACCGAAATGTTCCGCGCCGCGCACAGTCTCAAGGGGCTGGCGGCCGCAATGGGGTTTAACAAGGTCCGCGACCTGACCCACCTGATGGAGACGCTGTTCGACCAGGTTCGGATGGGCCAACGGGATCTTGACGCCCGAATCATCGAGTCGCTGTTCGGCGTGTTCGACAAGCTCCGCGAGCTGGTGGCCGAGTTGGCTGATCCACCCGATACGCCGGTCGCGATTGACGAGGCGATGGCGGCGTTGGACGCGTTGTTGAACAGCGGCGACGCCTCCGTTGACGCGGCGCCCGTGGTCGAAGCCAATGCTCCGGTGTCGGAGGATGCCCCGTCGGCTGATTCCCCGGCAGCGGCGGAGCAGAACGGCGTCCTGGCTGATCCGGAGTTGGCTCAGCTCTTTATTGAGACGACGGCGGAGACGCTCGAGGAGTTGAATCAGGGTCTGTTGCGCCTCGAGCAAGCGCCGTCGGACTCCGAGTTGCTCAATAGCGTGTTTCGCCACGCGCACAACATCAAAGGTGCCTCCGGCGCCGCTGGACTCGATCGCGCGTATCATCTCACGCACGACATGGAAACGGTGCTTGACTGTCTGCGGTCAAAGGACCTCGAGGTCAACGGCGCGTTGATGAATGCGCTGTTCTCGGCGGTCGACAGCCTTCGGGCGGACATCGAGGACGTCAAGAACGGCTGCGTGGACGAAGCGTCCCTGTCGGATACCAGCAAACTGTTCACCGATTGGCTGGCACCGGACAAGGCGGCCAAAGTGTCTGACGCGGTTGACCGCCCGTCGGCGCCCGAGCAGTCGTGGGATAGCGATCGGTGCTACGACCACGCGGACGGCTTGACGGTCTGCGTGAGCTTTCCGGCCGATTTCGTCGAGTCGGAGATTCAGTCGTATCTGATTCACAACAAGCTGGCCGAGCTGGGTACCATTCTCAGCAGCGACCCGGACATCAACGCGATGGACGGGTCGGCTACCATCGAGAAGATTACGTTCGTCGTGGATACCAGCGCGCCCGCCTCTGAGGTCGAGGAGATCGTCGGGGCGTACTCGGTCGGGTCGGTCAAGGTCTCGGGCGGGGAACCGCCCGCTGAACCGCCGGCGGACGCGGTGGTTTGCGCGGACATTGTCGAAACGGGCGCGCCGTCTGCTCGCGCGCCACAGCGCGATCCGGCACCGAGCGAAACGAAGGAGAATGCCATGCCGACCGCAAGTAGGGAACGTGCGGGGGTTCCCGCGAGCGGTGGCGAGTCTGCCGCCGGCGGTCCGGCGGGCACCGGTTCGGCATCCCGGCCGGCGGGTGTGAATCGTCCGGCGGCGGCGAAGGCGAGCGAGACGATTCGCGTGGATCTGGAGCGTCTGGATCAGCTGATGAACCTCGGCGGTGAGCTGGTGATCCACAAGGCCCGGTTTGCGCAGATCCACTCGCGTCTTGATCCGGTCTTTTCGGGTCCCAATCTCCGGTACTTGGTCGACGACTTGTCCGAAAAGGTCAGTCGCCTGGGCGATGAGGCGGCGCGTCTGGCGCACGGTCCAAAAGGCGCCCGCGACGTGTCGGGGATTGCCGACATAGCGCTGCACCTGTCGCATGATTTTCAGAACCTCAGGGACGTGATGCTCGGCGTCCACGACGCGCGCGGCGCGATGAACGATTTCGGCGAAGCGCTGCACAGTCTCGACCGAGTGTCCGAGGGAATCCAGAAGCGGATAATGGAGACGCGGATGGTCTCGATCGGTCCGCTGTTCCAGCGGTTTCGGCGCGCGGTTCGTGACATGGCTAAGTCCACCGGCAAGGAAGTGGAACTGGTCCTGCACGGCGAGGCAACCGAACTTGACAAGCGGATGATCGATGAGTTGGCCGACCCCCTGACGCACATGGTTCGCAACAGCGTCGATCACGGGCTGGAGTCTCCGGACGGACGCAGCGCAGCCGGCAAAGGTCGCGTGGGGCGCGTCGAACTCGATGCCTACCACCGCGGACGCCATATCTGCATCGAGGTGCGCGATGACGGCGGGGGCGTCGACGTCGAGGCGGTGAAGCAGAAGCTGTACGATCGCGAGTTGGCGACGCCGGCGCAGATCGAGCAGATGTCGGACAAGGAGATTGTGCAATACGTGTTCAAGCCCGGGTTTTCGACGGCGGCGCAGGTCACCGACCTGAGCGGTCGCGGCATGGGCATGGACATCGTGGTCAACAAGATCGAGAACCTCAGTGGCACGGTGGAGATCGACAGCGTCAGCGGGAAGGGAACCCGCGTGGTTATCAAGCTGCCGCTGACGCTGGCGATCATCAACGCGCTGGTAGCGCGAATCGGCGGGGGGGCGTACGCGATTCCGCTCGAAATGGTGGCGGAGATCATCACCGTTCCGCGTTCCGGAATACGGGCGATCCAGGGCAATCGCGTCATTCAGCTGCGCGAGCGGGTTGTGCCGGTGGCCATGTTCGAGGAGGTGTTCACGGGCAGCGCGCACGATATGCGGACCGCGACGCGCGATGATCCGCACCTCACGCTGGTCATACTCACGTTGCAGGAGGAGCACGTCGGTCTCGTCGTCGACGGTCTGATCGGCCAGGAGGACGTGGTCATCAAGAGCATTTCCGACAACTACCGAAACGTATCCGGTGTCGCGGGCGCCTCGATCATGGGAGACGGATCGGTTTCGCTGATACTCGATGTCGCGGCGACGATGGCCATGTTCGCGGAGCGTCAGCAGGCGAGAAACACGTCTCGCGCCGCCTCCGAGACGGTGGCGGTGCCGGCGGGGGTCGGTTCATGACCGAGTCGGAACCGCTTGAGACGCGAGGTGACCCATGACGCCGGCGCAGACCGACATACCGAATGCCGACGTGGCGGAGTCGCTCAGAACGGTGGCCGTGAACAGCTCCTACAAGGCATCGCGTGCGTTGTCCAAGTGGTTCAAGCGCGGCGTACGGCTGAACACGGAGGGGTTCCAGTCGGTACCGATTACGGAACTGACCGAAGCGGTCGGGGACCCGGAGGAACCCGTCGCTGCGATCCACCTGGTCCTCGCCGGTGACCTGACGGGCGACATTCTCCTCGCGTTTCCGGAACGTCTGGCACTTCGGCTGGTGGACGTGATGATCGGTGCTCCCGAAGGGACGTCGAAGTCGTTCGGGGAGCTGGAGCGGTCCTGCCTTCAGGAGACGGGCAACATCGTCGGAAGCGCGTTCGCCAACTCTCTCTCTTCGTGGTTTGCCGCGGACGTGACGCCGCAGAGTCCGACGTTCGTCTTTGACATGGCGGCGGCTGTGATTGAACCGTTGCTGGTCGGTCAGGCGTCCTGCGGGGACGAGGCGTTGGTATCCAAGACTGAATTCGAGTTCGACGGCGAGCCGTTGGATTGGCGGTTTGTTCTCGTTCCGTCGATCGAGTCGCTCGCGTTCATGAAGAGCAAGCTCGATCACGATGAGATGCGCATGCGCGCGATCCAGACGATTGCGATCAACGGCGCGTTCGATGCCTCGCGTTCGATGTCCAAGTGGTTGCGGAAAGGCGTGCGTCTGGACACCGGAGGGTTTGAGCGCGTTCCGCTGAATGAGGCCTGCCCGGGCTCGGATACGGACGAGCCGGCCGTTGCCTTGTACACGCGGCTGACCCATCAGCTCGAGGGGCACACACTGATGATGACTCGGCGGTCGACGGCGCTCGAGCTGGTCGACATCATCTGCCGGCAGGAGCCGGGCACGACGACCGAGTTGGACGAGATGTCATCGTCGTGCCTTCTGGAGACGTGCAACATCATCAGCAGCGCGCTGATGAACAGCTGGGCGAAATGGCTGGATGTTCACACCGAGCCGGGTCCGCCGCGGATTCTGGTGGATATGCCCGAGGCCATTCTCGAGGCGCTTCTGATCGAGCAGGCGATGGTGGGCGATGACGTTTACATGGCCAAGACTGAATTCAGTGTGGAAGGCAGGCGGCTGGAGTGGGCGTTCTTTCTCCTGCCTTCGCCGTCTTCGCTTCGCTTGATTGAAACGTCCTGCAGCTGAAATGGGTCCTATGCCAGAAGTGCATCGCATCGGAATCGCGGGCATCAAGGTCGTTGTCCATCCCGACAAGATTCGCACGACGCTCGGTTCGTGCGTGGGAATCGCGCTGTACGACCGCGTCGCCAAGACGGGCGGAATGGCGCACGTGATGCTGCCCACCTCGGACGGGTGCAAGGGCGACAAGGGCAAGTTTGCGGATACCGCGGTCGACGCGCTTCTGGAAGACGCGGTGAAGGCGGGGTGTCAGGCATCGAGGTTGGCGGCGAAGCTGGCCGGCGGTGCGTCCATGTTCGGACCGGCCTCGGACAACGGACTGGGCGAGCGGAACATCAAGGCGGTGCGCGAGCGGCTGGCGAAGCACTCGATTCGAATCGTCGCGGAGGACGTCGGGGGCGTGAAGGGAAGGAAGATGCTGCTCGATCCGTCGACGGGTGCGGTTGAAGTACAGATCATCGGTTGCGAGGCTTCCACCATCTGAACTGTTGCCGATGTCCGGGAAGGAGATTGCCGTGTCGAAACGTGTCCTGGTTGTTGATGACGCCGTGTTCATGCGTCACATGGTCAAGTCGATTCTCACCGATCTGGGGCATGAGGTTGTCGGCGAGGCCGGAGACGGCGAGGAAGCCTGCCGCATGTACGAAGAACTCAATCCCGACATGGTGACGATGGACCTGGTGATGCCGAACATGGGCGGGTTGGAGGCGCTCAAGAAAATCCGCCAGCGTCATCCGGATGCCAAGATTGTGGTGATCTCCGCGCTGGACCAGCGTCAGCCGCTGATGGACGCGCTGAAACACGGCGCCGCTGACTACGTCGTGAAACCGTTCGAGAAGGACCGCGTTATCGAGGCGATCAGTCGCGTGATGGCGCATTGACGCCGTGATCTCAGCTTCTTGCCGCGCGGGCACACCCCAACGAGCGGCGAGGAATCCCGCTCCGAACACCCAAGCCCGCCGCGTGCCACACGCCACACAACCCGAATCGGGCAAGCCGGTGCCCCATTCTTACGCAGCCAGGGTCATGGGTCAGGCCGAGGCGCAGTGCGCGAGGGCCTGGGCGAAGGTCCACGCGTCGCGATAGGTATTGTAGAGCGGGACCGCCGCGGCGCGGATGACGTTGGGCTCCCGGAAGTCGCACACGATACCCTGCTGTTCGATCGCGGCGAATCGCTCCTTCGGGCGGTCGTGGGCCAGGATGGAGAGCTGGCAGCCGCACCCGTCCGCGTCGCGCGGGGTAATGATCTCGACGTGGTCGGACGGGGTTTGTTCGATCAGGTAGCGTAGGTATGCGGTCAGACGCACGGATTTGGCGCGCAGCGCGGCCATGCCCACTTCGTCGAAGATGTTCAGCGAGGCCCGGATGGGGGCCATCGCGAGAATCGGCGGATTGGAAAGCTGCCAGCCGTCGGCGCCGGCGCGGGGTACGAAGTCGGGCAGGAGATGCATCTTGAAACGCTCCTTTGGGTCGTTGCCCCACCAGCCGGCGAAGCGGTTGAGATCGAGGTTGCGACCATGCGTTTCATGCACAAAACAGCCGGCGACAGCACCGGGACCGGAGTTGAGGTACTTGTAGGAACACCACACGGCGAAGTCGACGTTCCAATCGTGCAGGCTGAGCGGCACGTTGCCAACGGCGTGTGCGAGGTCCCAGCCGACGGCGCATCCGACGCGTCTTGCGGCGTCGGTGACGCGCTTCATGTCGAACACCTGACCGGTGAGGAAGTTGACGCCGGCCATCATGACCAGGGCGATCTCGCTGCCTCGCTCGGCGAGGAGCTGTTCGATGGCTTCGGTGCGGAGCGTGTGCTCGCCGTCGCGCGGTTTGACGACGATGAGAGCGTCCTCGGGATCGAAACCGTGGTGTCGCAACTGCGACTTGACGGCGTAGGTGTCGGAGGGGAAGGCCGCGTTCTCGATGACGATCTTGTGCCGCTCGGGCGTCGGGCGGTAGAAGCTGACCATCATGAGGTGCAGGTTGGCGGTGAGGCTGTTCATCATGACGACCTCGCCGGGGTCGGCTCCGACCAGGCGCGCTGCGGACTCGCGGAGGACTTCGTGGTAGGTGTACCACGGTGTCTTGGCTTGGAAGTGTGCGTCCACGGCGAGGTCGGCCCAGTCTTGTAGTTCCTGTTCGATCAGCGGGCGGACGGTTTTGGGTTGGAGACCCAGCGAGTTGCCGGCGAGGTAAACTGCGTCGCGGCCGTCGGCGCGTTTGGGTATATGGAATCTGTCGCGGAAGCGGGCCAGCGGGTCGGCGGCATCGAGTTTGCGGGCGTAGTCCTCGTGAGGTTCGAAACCTGGGAGCAGAGAACCGGAGTTTTCGCCGTCGCGCTTCATGCGGACAGCGTAGCGGTTTCGGTCTCAGACAGAAACCTGATTTCCAGGACCGTTGCGCCCGCGGGGCGTGTACGCCGCATGATCCTTGGGAGCGGGTGCATCCCATTTCGGGTGGCGGCCCCGTGCGCGCCGAGTGGGTCCGGGACTGCGCCGCGGATTCTCGCGGACAGACGCGGATCGGGGTTTTGGGTCCGCACATCCCTCTCCCATCTGCGTATATCCGCGCTGATCCGCGGCGAGTCGTTGTTCCGGGATTGCCTCCCAATTCGGGATGCACCCTTCGGAGCAGCGGCGGGCGCGATCCGACTTACGGCGCTTGGTTGGTTTTGTAGAACTTGCTGGGTCTGGATCGGTCCCAGTAGGCGCGGCGTTCGACGCCTTTGAGCTTGGCCTCGACGTCTCCGGCTTTGAAAGCGAGAAGGCGGTGGGGGGCTGCGGTTTCTACATCGAACCAGGTTTCATCGCCGTCCCAGTCGAGGACGACGCGCTGAGCGTCGAAGGAGCCCATCGGCACGGTGACTCGGCGCGGGTTGCCGTCTGCGCGCAGGGTGGCGTCGAGCGGGTTGGGATCGGGCAGGTGGTTGGACCGGAGCGTCTTCAGCAAGGACATGCGGTGCGATTCACCGCCGGCGGCGACGACGGCGCGGGCGAACAGGAACAGGCACTCGTGAGCATCGATGTACGCCTCGCCGGCGTGGGGGAACCAGCGGTCACCCTCGTCGGGGAAGTAGGAGTAGCAGGAGATGTCGAGCGACCATTTGTCCGCGGCAAACTCCTTGCGGCGTTCCCAGGTGAGTTGCTTGAAGGTGTGACCACACCACTCCTGACTGGTGACGGATACCTTGATGGGCCTGAGGCTGGGGCGTTCCAGAAAAGCGGTGGTGAGGAAGCGGTAGTTGTAGTTCTCGGTTGGGATCTCCTCTGAGATGACGAACTTGAGGGCCGGGGCGGGGTCCGGGGTGTCTTCCATGGCCTTGATGTAATGGATGGTGCTCATGAACTGGCGGTTCATGAGGTGGACGCGGGTGTAGCTTCGCTTCTTGTCGTAGAGGACGCAGGTGGCGTCGTAGTACGACATTTCGCTGAGACCGTCCTCCCAGATGGGCAACTCGGAGAAGCGCTTCCACGCGTCGGAGACGGGTCGGTCGTTTGCGAGCACCTTGTCGGCTGATTCCGCGGGTGTGGTGTCTTTCGGCGCGTCCGGTTGCTGTGCGTGTAGTGTGTGGGTTGCGGCGGCGCATAGAAGGCAGGCAATCACCGCCGGTCGCAGGAAACGGCGGGTTTCAGCAGTGACGAGTCTTCGTAGCATGGAGCGCAGACCTTTCATGTTCTTACGGGTTTGGTGCGGCACCGAGCGCCACCTCGGATTCGGGACGCCCGGGCTGGGATCGCAATTGCGGACCGCCGGAGAGCGTCGGGGATTCCAGAATGAACTCGGCGTTGATTGAACCGTTCTCGCAGAGTTCGGACAGTGCCAGAACGATCGAGGTGTAGTCGACGCCGAGTCCGGTGATCGCATCCTCGCGATGGTGCGGGGGTTCGCCGCCCATCAAGGCGATGAACCGAGGCACGTCGAGATCACTCGGCACGCGCGGCGACGTGGCTCCGTGGACGGTGGACTTGCGCAGGAGAATCACCTCGCTGTCGCCGTCACCGGCGTCGATCATCAGGGAATCGTCGGGGAGATTGAAGAACAAAGGCGGTTGCAGGCGAATGGCGTCTCCGATGACGGCGATGCGCCGATCGTGGCTGCGTTTGGCGTAGATGAGATTCTCGCCGCTGCTCCCGAGCCGATCGAGCGAAAACGCTCCGTCGCCGACAGGTTGGATTCTGACGGTCGGGTCGTTGCGCTCCGTGAGCGCTTCGTAGGCCGCGATGCGGATGCGCGGGTCGGCATCGTCCACGGCACGGCGCAGCGGTCGTGCGGCGCGGAGGGAGTGGCGAGCCGTGGTGAGCACGCGGATGGCTTGCATGCGGTAGCGGCTTCGGGGGTTGGCCAGGTGTTTTTCGATGATGTCGACGGCGGCGTCAT